>NZ_MSJQ01000234.1 GCF_014596515.1 Streptomyces sp. CBMA156 | reverse complement strand
CGGGCGGGGGCCCCGGCGTGTGAGGCGGGCTCCGGCCGTTCGGCTCGGGCCGCTCGGCTGGGGCCGGTGCGGGTGCCGCCGTGGACGAGGTCCTGCCGGGTCCGAGTCGTCGTAGAAGGTCACCGGCGCCGAGAACCGGCGCCGCCCGTCCGCGGAGCCGTACATGCCGGTGCCGTAGCCGGGGACCCGGGCAGCCGGGTCCGGAACCGGTCCTCCGCCGCGGGCCGTCGGCAGCCGCTCCGCCGCCCCCCCGCAGGGGTAGGCCTCGGGCCACGGCGGCTCACCCGGGGCGGCTCACCTGGCCCGCTCACCCGAGGAACAGCGGCACCTTCGCCCCGAGCACCCCGAGTCCCGCCCGCTCGGCCTCCGTCGTGGGCCGCCGCCCGGTGCCGACCAGCAGCGCGTCCGCGTCGGGCAGGTCGGCGGGGAACGGGGCCCCGGCGATCCGCTCCAGCAGCCGCCGCGCCGCGGCCGGCCCCTCGGCGGGCGGGCCGGGCACGTGCGGCAGGTGCGCGACCAGGTCCAGGTGGTGCAGCGTCCACTCCAGCACGTACGCGTCCAGGTAGTCGGCGACGGTCAGCACCTGCCCCTGGGTGGCCACCCGCAGGTGCGGATCGGCGAGGGCGGCGGCCCGTCCGGCCGCGGAGCCGACGTCGTCCAGGTGGAAGCGCAGCAGCGCCGGGTCCCCGTACGCGGCGGCCAGCCGTACGGTCAGCGCGGCCAGCGGGTCCTGCCCGTCCGGCGGCCGCGGGTGGACCTCCCAGTACGAGGCGGCGTCGCGGGTCGCCGCCGCGGGGGACGGGGTCACCAGCGTGATCAGCACGTCCTGCGCGTCGACCACCAGATGGCACACCAGATCCCGCACCAGCCAGCCCGCACACCCCGACGGCCGCGCGAAGTCCTCCTCCGCGAGCCCGTCCACCGCCGCCCGCAACGCCGCCCACGACCGTCCGAAGAGCCCCACGCGCGCAAGCTACCACCACCCCCGCCGCAACCCGCCGCGGCAACTGCCCCTCGCCGCACGGGAAGTCGGCCCGGTCGGCCCATCGGCCAGGGAAGCGCCCTACGCGTTCAGGGCGCGTCGGGCCGCACCCGTGAAGGTCCGTACGGCATCCCAGAGGCGCGCGCAGCCGGCCGGAAGGTCCTGCGGATCGCCGGCTCCGCGCAGGATGTCCTCCACGAGACCGAAGACCGTGGTCGAGGCGGGAACCACGGCCAGTGCGGCTTCGGCGACATCGTCGGGCCCTTCCAGACACACGATGTCGAGCGCGGGGAGGAACCGGCGGTGGTAGTTCTCGCGCAGCTCCTCGTGGATCCCGGAGAGCGCGGTGTGCCATTCCGGGTGGGTCGTGCCGCGGAAGAGCGACATCGCGCTGCCGTGCAGGGTCCCCATGGTGTGCACGCAGGCGATGAACTCCATGTAGGCGGTGCGCCGGGCCTGCCGGGTGTGCTCACCGCGGCGTTCGCCGGCGTCCAGTTCCGCTGTGTGACGGGCGGACCGGGCCGACAGGCGGCCGGTGGTCCAGCTCGCGCCGACGGCCGTCACACCGGTGATGGCGGCGAACAGCCATGACGCGTCCCCCATGCGGACCAGTGTGCGGGCGGCCGGGAGGAGGGGACAAGGCCCGCACGTCCCGACGGCCGCGCGAAGTCCTCCTCCGCGAGCCCGCCCACCGCCGCCGTCGTAACCCCGACTTCCCGTCGCCGCACCGGAAGTCGGCCGGGCCGACTTCCGGCGCGTGCGGCCGTCGAGGGCCCGGCGCAGGCGGAGGATCTCCGCGTGGCCTCGGCGAGTTGGTGGTGGACGTCGGGCGGAGAGAGCGGCGCTCCGCCGGTGCGCCGCAGGGCCGCGACCCACTCGGTCTCCTCTGCCGGGCCCACCCCGCAGGCCCGGACGAACTCGATCAGCACCCGCTCGGTGCAGTCCCGTTTACCTGCCAGCACCCCGTGCAGGGTGCTGCGCGGCAGGTGGCTCACCGCGCCCCGCACCGCGCGGGTCTCCAGCTCGCGCAGGGACGGGCTCCCGGCCCGCAGCCGGCCGGCCCGAACTGCGCCGGTCCGAGCTGCCGTAGGCTGCGCGGGTCATGGACACGCACGCCGAATCCGGGCGGAACCGGTACGAGCCCCCGCACGACGCGATCGCCTCCGGCCCGCCGATCCGGCGGCTCTTCCGGGATGTCATCGCCGACCGGCTGCCGGGCCGCAGGCCGCCCCAGGCGGCGATGCTGTTCGCCCACGGGGCCGATCCCTCCTGGGACGAGCGGGGCTTCCTCGGTGACTTCTACAACGAGATCCTCCACCAGGACACCTGCTGGCCCGGCACCGCGGACGGGCTCGGGCTGATCGCGGCCCTGGCCGTCGACGACCGGGTGCCCGCCCGGCACCGGTTCGAGATGGTGCACCTGCTCTTCAGCGCCGCCACCGTGGGGGAGCGCCACCTCGCCGCGAGCCGGCCGCCCGGGCCGCGGCATGCTGACGCCGACAGCGAGGCCCGGGCCCGCATCGCGGTCCGGTCCTGCACGCCGGGCCTGCTGGCCCGCTGGCCGGCCGAATGCCCCGCGGTCCGCCTCGCACTCGCCGCTCTCGCCGTGGTCTTCCCGACGGAGCGCACCCTGCCCGCGCTGGGAGCGCGCCTGCACGGCTTCACGAGCCGGCACCCCCTGGGCACCGACCTCGGCGACTACGTGCGGTTCGTCCTCGTGCTTGCCGCCAGGGACGAGGACCGGATCCTCACGGCGACCGAGAGGTTCACCGACGCCTACTGGACGGGAACGGCGCGCGGAGTGCCGACGCGGGCACGGGCCCTCCACCTCCTCGGCCAGATGCTGACGAGGGTCGGAGCCGGACTCGCCCGGCCGCACGCCGGGCAGTGAGGCCGGGCCGGTGGCCGGGGTAGAGGTCAGCCCGACGTGGACGGGGCGCCGGGGCGGTCCTCCTGTCGCGTGATGGTCTCCGCCCACTGCGGGAACTGCGCCACAGGCACCGCGGCCGAGGCGGCGAAGTCGGGGCGCAGCGCGGCCGCGGGGAGGAACACGGCGCGGCAGCGCCGGCACAGCCAGGTCGCCCGCCACACCTGGTGGAGCTTCTGCCACTGGTCGTAGGTCCGCGGCCACTGGCCGGCCGTGTCACCGCGGCGGCTCCGGTGGTCGGAATGGACCGTGAGCCCGATGCCCAGCAGGATCGCGGCGAGCAGGAACGCGCCGTAGCGGTAGCCGAGTTGGTACGCCATGTCGGAGCTGCCGCCGCCGTCGCCGGAGAACAGCCCACGCAGTCCCAGCAGGCCGAACAGGCCGGCCAGGACGAAGAGGGTGATCGCGGCCCCGGTCGTGCCCCCGGGCTCGGACGGCATCGACAGCAGTTCCCGCGTCGGCGGGTCGAGGGGCCGGTCGGAGTCCAGCAGGGCGTTGCGCACGGCGACGGTCTCGTCCGCCGCGGCGCACGTCGGGCAGGTGACGTTCATCGAGGGGTGACTCCGGAGGTGATGCGGGGTGTACACGGAAGAGCACGTAGTACAGCACAGGGGTCTGACCACCCGTGTGCCCGGCCCCGCGACCGGCAACGGGAAGGCGTCACACCCGACGCGTCTTCAGGCGGGGATCCAGCGGGGCCACCAGCCGGGGACGTTGCCGGCCGGACAGAGACCGCTGTCGCTGACCGTTCCGGGAACGGTGCCGATCCAGGCGAACTGGCACCAGGTCATCGCGAGGAGCGCGAACAGCGCGACGGCGACAGGAACCAGTGAGGAGATCCTCCTGCGGCCCGGCCGCCGGGCAAGGATCCAGGCGGCCCGGTAGGCGGCGAGTGCGACGGCGCCTCCCGCGGCCACGGACAGGGGGAGTTCGTAGGGCCGGACACCACCCCAGTCCACGTACTCGTCCTGGTACGAGCCGCAGTACCTGCGAGCCGCGTCCGAGAGCGCCCACGAGCCGGCCCCTCCGGCCAGTCCGACGAGGGCCACCAAGCAGCCCGGTATACGGCTTGTCCCCGAACGGTCGTCCATCTCCACAAGGACACCCGGCGGCACGCGGTGGTTCCCGGAAGGCGCGCGTCCGGGCCCGGCCCGGGTGCTTCAGCGGCACGCCCTCGGAAGTCCCTTCACCGGAACCTCCCCGGCGGTGTCCAGGAGCGGCGATCGGATGACGGGACTCACCGGTCCGGCGTGAGCGGGAGGAGGCCGCGTTCGGCGAAGACCTTCCTGGCGGTGAAGGTGGCGTTGAGGGCCTTCGGGAAGCCGCAGTAGACGGCGGAGTGCAGCAGGGCCTCGACGATCTCCTGCGGGGTGAGCCCGACGTTCAGTGAGGCGTTGACGTGGACCTCCAGCTGCGGCTCGCAGCCGCCGAGGGCGGTGAGCATGCCCAGGGTGACCAACTGCCGCTCGCGCGGCGGGAGCCCGGGGCGGCTGTAGATCTCCCCGAACCCCCAGGCGACCACCTGGTGCCCGAGTTCGGGGCTGACGTCGCCCAGTGCGTCCACGACCCGGCGTCCGACCTCGCCGTCGATCCGCTCCAGCACCTCCAGCCCGCGCTCGAAACGCTCCTGGCGGGCCTCGGCCTCGTTCGTGGGCATGGTCATCTGCGCTGCTCCTCATCCGTCTTCCGGTCGCCGGCCACCGGCGGCGGCGACCACGGCAGAACCGTAGGACTTGGAGTGCGCTCCACCTCAAGTCCGACACTCTGCCCCGCCTTCGCAGGAAGATTTGCGGCCGGAATGCCCGGAAGTGGGGTCACCTCACCGGGCGGAGCTGAAAGATTTCCTGTGGGCGCACCGTCAGAAGGGGCGGGCGGGCTCCGGGGTAGCGTTGTCCGTCCCGTCCCGTCCCGCCCCGAGTTTCGTGAGAGGGAGCCGCCGTGGCCCCGAACGTCTTCCGCAGTGGCATCGGAGAGCTGCTCCCCGGCCGGGGGCCGGACGGGCTGAGGGTCTGGAGCGTGGCCGAGGCGCCGAGGAGCGCGCTGTACGGCGCGCCCGTCGAGGCCACCATCCTGCTCGAAGGCACCGACGACCTCGACCGGGCCGATCTGCCCCTGGTCGGCGAGGTGCTCGGCAGGGTCGACCACTACCTGGAGGCGGGGCTCCGCTTCGTGCGCGAGGCGGTGGAGGCCGACCCGGCCTTCTTCGGTCTCACCGAAGCGGAGGCGCGGCCCTTCCGCGGCCTGCCCGTCGCGGACTTTCCGCTGGATCTCCCGCAGCTCACCTTCTACCTCGACGAGTGGCACCTGCATTTCGCCGAGGGCCGCCTGCCCATCTGCGACCCCTACGGCCTCGCGGTCGTGTTCGACGGGCAACGGCCGCTGAGGGTGGAGGACTTGAGCGACGCCGAATCCGCCGAATCCGCCGAATCCGCCGAATCCGCCGAATTCGTTGAAACCGTTGAAACCGTTGAAACCGACGCCGACGCCGAAACCGCCGATGCCGGTGGCGTCGACGGCTCGGGGCGGCCGGGCGCCTGAGTCGCCCCAGGCGCCCGCGCGGGGCGGAGCTGGTGTCAGGCGCGGTGGTACGGGAGGGGCGTGGCGACCTCGCCGCCGAGTTCGGCGGCGGCGCGGCGGGCCCAGTAGGGGTCGCGCAGCAGTTCGCGGCCGATCAGCACGGCGTCGGCGTGGCCGTCGGTGAGGACGGCCTGGGCCTGGGCGGGGTCGGTGATCAGGCCGACGGCGGCCACCGGCAGGTCGGTCTCGCGGCGGACGGCCTCGGCGAAGGGCACCTGGAAGCCGGGCGCGGCCTCGATCCGGGCGTCGGGGACGATGCCGCCGGTGGAGACGTCGAGCAGGTCGACGCCGTGGGCCCGGAGTTCCTTGGCGAGGCGGACGGTGTCCCGGGAGGTCCAGCCCTCGCGGCCGTCCTCCGGGTTCTCGGTGATCCAGTCGGTCGCGGAGACGCGGAAGAAGACCGGCAGGTCCTCGGGCCACACCGAGCGGACGGCGTCGACGACCTCCAGCGCGAAGCGGATGCGGCCCTCGAAGGAGCCGCCGTAGCCGTCGGTGCGGCGGTTGGCCGCGGGGGAGAGGAACTGGTGGACCAGGTAGCCGTGGGCGCCGTGGACCTCGGCGACCTGGAAGCCGGCGTCGAGCGCGCGCCGGGCGGCGTCGGCGAACTGCCGCACGATCTCGCCGATCTGCTCCTCGGTCAGCTCCTCCGGGGTGGTGTGGGCGGGGGAGAAGGCCTCGGCGCTGGGGCCGACCGGCGTCCAGCCGTGCTCCTCGCCGGGGGCGACCGGGCGGCCCCGGTCGACCCAGGTGCGCTCGGTGGAGCCCTTGCGGCCGGCGTGGGCGAGCTGGATCGCCGGGACGGTGCCCTGGCTCTTCAGGAAGGAGGTGATCCGGCGGAAGGCCGCGGCCTGCTCGTCGTTCCAGATGCCGAGGTCGTACGGGCTGATGCGCCCCTCGGGGCTGACCGCGGTGGCCTCCGTGATGATCAGCCCGGTGCCGCCGGCGGCGCGGGCCGCGAGGTGGGTGAAGTGCCAGTCGGTCGGGACGCCGGCCGCGTCCCCGTCCGGGACGGCGCTGTACTGGCACATCGCCGGCATCCAGATCCGGTTGGGGACGGTCAGGGCCCGCAGGGTGAGCGGGGTGAAGAGAGAGGTGCTCATGTCGGACTCCCGGAGGGTCGGCGCCAGGGCGAAGAGGCGATCATGCAACTTTTGCAGCTGCATCTACATTCGTGAACAATAGTTGCACGTGCAGACACTTGCAAGGGTGTCCCGCCGGAACACCCTCCCACCTGCGACAATCCCATCCATGATCGACCCCGCAGCCACCAGCACCCAGGCCGCCGAGGCCACCCCGACCGCCGAAGCCACCCCGACTGCCGAAGCCGCCGCAGCCACCGAGGCCGCCCCGCTCACCGTGGCCGCCGCCGCGATCATCCGGGACGGCAGGCTCCTGGTCGTCAGCAAGCAGGCCGCCCCCGAGGTCTTCTACCTCCCCGGCGGCAAGCCCGACCCCGGCGAGGACGCCCTGGCGGCCCTGACCCGCGAACTGCGCGAGGAACTCGGCGCGGCCCCGGTCGGCCCCCGCCACCTCACCGACATCCGCGCCACCGCCGCCCTCGAAGGCGTCCCCATGCTGATGACCGTCTTCACCGCCGGCCTGGACCGCGAGCCCGCCCCCGCCGCCGAACTCGCCGACCTGCGCTGGACCGACGGCCGCGACGACACCCTGTGTCTGGCCCCCGCCGTCCGCGACCACCTGCTGCCCCTGCTGCGCGAACGCGGCGACCTGGCCTGACCGTTCCGGGGCATGAGGGAACGGGCCGGGGGAAGCGGGCCCGGGGTAAGCGGGAGCCGGGGGGAGCGGGGCCGGCGGAAAACCCGTTGGCCCCGCCCGCCGGGCCCGCGATACTCACCCATCGGCGCCGCGACACCGGAGCGCCGGAACGGGGGAGTGCGTGGAGGTCTTCGAGTGCCGGGGGTGCGGGAACGCGCTGACCGCACCGCTGTCGCGGGTCCCGTACCCGGCCTACGCCGGCCTCCACTACGGCAACGGCTACCCCATGCCCGTCCTGATGGAGTCGGGCACCTACGCCGTCGAGGAACACCCAGCCTGGGCGGCCCGCTCCATCGTGATCGCGCCCGGCGACGCCTACGGCACCGCCCTCGTCCAGCGGCGCGAGAACGGCGCCTGCTGCGGCATCGACGGCCGCAACGGCCCGAACGTCACCTGCGCCGGCTGCGGCCGGAAGGTGGCGACCAGGGTCGACGCCTGCTCGCTGTGGCAGGCCACCTGGCTGGAGCCGGAGGCGGTGCGCCCCGCGACCGCAGGCCCCGCCCGTCCGGTCGCCGACTGGGCCGCGCTCACCCGGTGGTGGTGCGCCGCCGAGCTCCGGGACTCCGGGGGGCGGTGGGCGCCGCGCTGGGAGGCGGAGCTGGCGGTGACGCTCGCCCACCTGGTCGCCGCCGCGGACGGCGCGCCCGTCACCGTCCCCGACGGCCCGCTCGCCGACGCCTTCCGCGGCCCGCTCGCGGACGCCTTCCGGGCCCCGTGCGACCGGATGCTCCCGCCGGGGTACGCGGCCGGACGCCCCGCCAGGCGCGCGGCCCTGGCCGGACCTGGCCTGGCCCTGCCCGGCCCGCTCCCGGACATCGCCGTGGTGCCGCGCCACCCGCAGACCGGTGAGCCCTGGCCCACGCCCGCGGGCGTGGCCGCCGCACCGCTCGCCGTCGGCTACTGGACCCACCTCGCCCATCACGGCAGACACCTGGCCGCCCCCGTCACCGGGCGGCTGCCCGCGCAGGCCGAGCGCGACGACCCCCTGCCGCCGTACGCCTGGTGCGGCGTGGAGCCCATGTGGAGGGCCTACCAGGTGACCCTGGAAGGCCTGTTGGGAGCAGGAGCAGGAGCAGGCGCCCCGTGATGCCGGACGGCGCCGCCCGGGAGAACCGGGCGGCGCCGTCGAAGCCGTACACGGCGGTCGTGAACCGGCTGTCAGCGCGCTGTCAGCGCGCCGTCTGCGGCACGCGCTGGGCCGGGACGGAGCCCCGGGCGGTGCGCTGGGCGGCGGAGGCGGGGGCGGCGCCGAGGGCGGTGCCCCGGGTCTCCTCGGCCCACAGGACGCAGACCAGCAGGCCGAGGGCGGTGACCCCGGCGGCGATCAGCATGGTCGGGCCGGTGCCGAGCCCGGTCAGCGACAGCGGCAGCAGGTAGGTGCCGACGGCCGCGCCGATCCGGCTGACCGAGGTGGCCACGCCCACGGCGGTGGCCCGGATCTCGGTGGGGAACAGCTCGTTGGGGTAGGTCCAGTCGAGCACGTTGGGCCCGCCGCACAGGAACGCGTACGCGCACAGCGCCAGCAGGGCGACGGCGGCCGGGGCGGTGGGCCACACGCCCAGCAGCGCGAGCGGCACGGTCATCAGCGCGAAGGACCAGATGATGACGGGCCGGCGGCCGCGGGTGTCGATCAGGCGCAGCGCCGGGTAGCAGCCGAGCAGGAAGACCAGGCTGATCAGGCCGGTGCCGAGGGTCTCCATCACGGTGCCGCCCGGCATGCCGAAGGAGGAGAGGATCTGCGGGCCGAAGGTGAGCATCGCGAACAGCGGGGCGACCTGGCACAGGAAGAACAGTCCGCAGAACAGGGTGCGGCGCCGGTAGGGCGGGGTCATCAGCAGGCGCAGTCCGGTGGGAGCGCCGCGCTCGGCCGGTTCGGGCATCAGCTCCCGGCCGTCGACCTTGACCCCGAGGTGCTT
This sequence comes from Streptomyces sp. CBMA156, assembly GCF_014596515.1. Taxonomy (GTDB): domain Bacteria; phylum Actinomycetota; class Actinomycetes; order Streptomycetales; family Streptomycetaceae; genus Kitasatospora. The sequence goes on along the minus strand of NZ_MSJQ01000234.1, from coordinate 1,808 downwards.
CTCGACCACGCGCACCGCGTCGCCGACCCGCCCGTTGGCGGCCAGCCAGCGCGGCGACTCCGGCGAGCCGCGGCGGATCACCAGGAACACCACGCACAGCACCGTGGAACTCGCCAGCATCCAGCGCCAGCTGCCCGGGCCGGCCAGCTCCAGGAACAGGTAGCCCACCACGTAGGCGAGCACGGAGCCGGCGTACCAGGCGATGATCTGCTGCCCGAGGAGCCGGCCGCGCTGCTTGGACGGCAGCCACTCGGCGAGCAGTGAGGTGGCGATGGGGTAGTCGGCGGCCACGGCCATGCCGAGCACGAAGCGCAGCACGGCGATCGCCCACACCGTGTCCACCCAGAAGGAGAGCACCGAGCAGGCGACCATCACGAGCAGGTCGGCGGTGTACATCACCTCCCGGCCGATCTTGTCGGTCAGCACGCCGAAGAGCGCGCCGCCGACGAACATGCCGACCAGCGCGGCGGCGCCGATCAGGCTGACCTCGGCGGTGGACAGCCCGAGCTCAGGGCGCATCCCGATCAGGGCGACGCCGACGATGCTCAGGATGTAGCCGTCGAGCAGGGGTCCGCCCGAACAGGCGAGGGCCAGCCGACGGTGGAACGCGGTATACGGGGCGTTGTCGATGGTCTGGGACATGTGCTGGGGGTCCTCCGGAGCGTACGGCGCGCACTGCGCACCGTGCGCCGGGTAGACGGCAGGGAAAGACGCCGCCCACCTCGGACGGCGCCACCGCCCGGTCACAACGGGCGACCGTCCACGGTTGCCCCGGCTCCATGGGGCCGCCACCGGGCCGAAGGTCGACCGGACTCATGACCAAGGTCCCGAAGCGGACGGGCCCTTCGCCCGTGCCGAAACGGCGTTCGGCCAGTCCTGCCGGGGGCCCTCGCCGCCGGGGGCCGCGAACGGGCGCCGGAGGTGACCCTTCTCACCAAGTGGCCCAGGCGGCCCCGGAACTGTGGGCCTTCCCACAGCGGGGCCGTGTCCGTGCGTACGGGAACGGTCCCGCTGTGTCACCGCCGAGGCGTCACCCGGGGCCCGCGGGCGGCCGGTTGTGAGCCCGCCGTGAGGCCCGGATCGGGCCGCTGTGGAGTCTGTCGTGAAGCCTGTCGTGAGGTCCGCCGCCGGGATCAGCCCGCCGTGAAGCCTGTGGTGAGGTCCGCCGCGAGGCCGGGATCAGCCCGCCGCGAAGCCCACCGTGAGGCTCGCCGTGAAGCCCGCCGCGAGCCCCGCCGTGATCCCCGGCCGGGCGAGGTCCGCGTCCAGGCCGCCTCCAGGTGGCCGTCGGACCCGGTGGTCAGCAGGATCACCACCCCGCCCTGCACCCCGGCCGGCGGGGAGCGGCCGGTGACCCGCGGGGTGGGCCGCCCGCCCAGGACGAGGCCGAACAGCTCGCCGGTGCGCCGCACCAGCGCCTCGCGAGTGACGTTCCCGCCGCGGGCCTCGACGAGCTGGGTGGGCGCAGCGGCCGGGCCCCGTCCGCTTCATGGCGGTACGTCAGCTTTCCCACCGGATCCGCCCGCCGGATCCCGTCTCCTGTTCGCGGCCCGGAGCGGGCCGGTTCACCGGGCCGTGCACTGGAGGTCGTCCGTGCACGGTTGGCTTCCTGCGACCTGGGAGGACACGCCCCCGGGTTGCACCGTCCGCGGGCGAACGGCCGATCCGGCGCCCCGCACGCCGCCGGAAGACCCCAGCCCGCCGCCGTACGAGGAGAGCCCCACATGTCACCCCCACCCGCCGCCACCACGGCGCCCGCGCCCGCCGGCCACCGCACCCGCACCCGCACCCGCGGGCTGGGCGCGCTC
>NZ_MSJQ01000233.1 GCF_014596515.1 Streptomyces sp. CBMA156 | reverse complement strand
GCTCGCCGACCGCGCGGCGGCCCGCGAGCGCTGCGAGGCACTGGCGACGATCGGGCGGCAGCTGGCCGGGCTCGCCGCCGAACTGGCCCCGACGCTGGACCGGTACGCGCGGCTCAACCGGCTCGCCGCGCTCGCGGCCGGCACCTCCGCCGAGAACCGGCTCCGGATGCGCCTGGAGTCGTACGTCCTGGCGGCCCGGCTGGAGCAGGTCGCGGCGGCGGCCAGCGACCGGCTGGTCCGGATGTCCGGCGGGCGCTACACCCTGGTGCACAGCGACGACCGGGGCACCGGCACCAAACGCTCGGGGCTGGCGCTGCGGGTGGTCGACGCCTGGACGGGCACCGAGCGGGACACCGCGACCCTCTCCGGCGGCGAGAGCTTCTTCGCCTCGCTCTCCCTCGCCCTGGGCCTGGCCGACGTGGTGACCGACGAGGCGGGCGGCATGCCGCTGGACACCCTCTTCATCGACGAGGGCTTCGGCACTCTCGACGAGCAGTCGCTGGAGGAGGTCATGGACGTCCTGGACGGACTGCGCGAGCGGGACCGCGCGGTCGGCATCGTCAGCCACGTCGCGGACCTGCGCAGCCGCATCCCCGCCCAGCTGCTGGTCCGCAAGGGCAGGCACGGATCGACCCTGGCGCCGGCCGGCCGGGAGGACGCGTAGGGCTGGTCCGCCGGATCGGGCCGGATCGGCTCAAGGACCTCGGGCCGTCGACCGGCCCGAGGTGAGTCCGGGTTCGGCCCGGGGATCAGCCGGAGCAGGCGATCCGCTGCGCCTGCTGCCAGGCACACACCGGGCAGAGGGTGCTGCCCGGCCGGTCGGCGGGCAGTTCGGTCGGCTCACCGCACAGGACGCAGTCGGCACGCGGACCGGCCGCCTCCGGGACGTGCCACAGCGCCGCCTCCGCCCCACTGTCGGGCGCGAGTTCGCAGACGCCCGCTTGCTCGTTCGTACCGGTGCCGGTGTCGCTCATGCCGCCTTCCTACTCCGCATGCCCGCCCTGCCGCAACACCCGGCCCGGCTCGGGCGGACGGATGACGGATGACGGATGACGGCGAACAGATTTCAGAAAACGTTCGCTGAAAGCTGTCATCTGACATCTGTCGTCTGACATCCGTTACCTGTCGGCTGCCGCACGAAAGCCGTCGCCTGAGCCCCGTTCGCCGATGCCCGACCGCCCGCCGAATCCTGCCCACCCGCCCCGCCGCCACACCGCTCCCACCCGGCGGCTAGCGTGACCGGCATGGCCACCGACCTGCACCGACGCCTGCTCGCCGCCCACGCCACCACCCCGTCGTACCCCGAGGTGGGCGCCACCCGGGGCGGGGGCGGACGGCTGCCGGCCGGCTACGCCCACCTGCGGCGGCGGGTCCACCTGGGGCACGGTCCGGAGGTGCTGGAGCGAGCCGGGCGGTACGTGCTCGACTGGGGCAGCCAGGTGGGCACCGGCTTCGCGGTGCACCCGGCAGGACCGGCCCGGGAGGGCGACACGGTGCTGCTGCGGCTGAGCCTGCCGGGGAGCAGGTGGCCCCGGCTGGTGATCCCCTGCCGGGTGGTGTGGACGGTGGAGGAGCCGGGCCGGATCGGGTTCGGTTACGGCACCCTCCCCGGGCACCCGGAGTGCGGCGAGGAGGCATTCCTGGTGTCGATGGACGCCGACGGCGAGGTCTGGTTCGAGGTCACCGCGTTCTCCCGGCTGTCCGCCTGGTACGCCCGGCTGGGCCGGCCGGTGGCACTGCTGTGCCAGCACCTGGCGATCGAGCGCTACCTCGCCGCGGTCGCCGCACACGTCCGCTGACTCCGCCCGCCGGGCTGCCCGCCGTCGGGTGGTGCCGTGCCCGCGCTCCGAGCACCGGGTCCGGCCCTCGGGCCCTCGCCTTCAGTTGTCAGCCGTAAGCCCCCAGCCCTCAGCTCTCAGCCCTCAGCCGAGGAAGGACAGCCGGACGGTCCGGCGCGGGTTGTCCCCGTTGGTGTCGACCAGCACCACCGACTGCCAGACGCCGAGCGCCAGTTGGCCGCCGAGCACCGGCAGGGTGGCGTGCGGGGCGACCAGTCCGGGCACCACGTGGTCTCTGCCGTGCCCCGGGCTGCCGTGCCGGTGGCGCCAGCGGTCATCGGGAGGGAGCAGGTCGCGCAGGGTCGCGAGGAAGTCGTCGTCACTGCCGGAGCCGGTCTCCAGCACCGCGATCCCCGCGGTGGCGTGCGGGACGAAGATGTTGAGCAGGCCGTCGCGCCCGGCGGCCCGTTCGTCGAGGAACGCGGCGCAGCGGTCGGTGATGTCGAGCGCGACCTCACGGCTGCCGGTGGTGATCTCGAAACTGCTGCTCTGGAAGGTGGTGGTCGGGTCGGTGGTGGTCCGGGTGGAGTGGTTGTTGTCCGCCATGGCGCCATCCTGTCCCAGGTCAGGGGGCCGGGCGTACTCCCTCGCCGACTCGGCCTGCCGAGGGGGCGAACTCGATTAGGGTGAAAGGTTCAGACCACAGCACCCCGAGCGGCGGGCACACCCGCCCGGCGCCGCCCGGAGCGGCTCAGGGCATCGCCCCGCCGGCGCCCGGGCACACCGAAGACCCGGCGGACCGGATGGTCCACCGGGTCGGAACCGACCAGGGCGGCGGGGAGGGACCCGTGCCGCGCCGGCCGGACTAGCCGCGCCCGCCGAAGAGGCTCCGCCGCAGCCGACGCAGCGGCGTCAGCAGCGAGATCCTGGTGTGGCGGCGACGGGTCGTCGGGGCCTCGGCGCCGCGCGGCGTGAGCTCCCTTATCAACCCGAGCGCCTCGGCGGTGTCCACCGCCGGGAGTGCGGGCGCGCCGAGCACGGCCAGGTGTCGGTCGATCCGGCGGCCGGTCGTGCCGACACCGCACTGGACCGCCGGCACGCGAGGCCGAGTCCGCACTTGCATGTGTTCCATCAGTTTTCCCACCCCTACGAGGCGCCAGGGCCGTGAGGCGAAGACTATCCGTGAAGGACGGCCTTCGCGCAACCGTCCCTGGTGTTGTGCCACCGTATCGTGCGGCGTCAACTGACGAAGCACCAGGGGCCACCAGGCCGGTCACGACTAGGCATCAATGATGGTGCACGACCAGCCGTACGTCACCAGGGCAGGCGGGCGCGGGTGCGGCACCCGTCCACACGGCACGCGCCCGGCGCGCGGCAACACCCCGACGACGTCCGGTGCGCACCTCGCCCGCCTCCCCTATATGGGGACAGCCGTCACATCGACAAAACGACCGCCGGAGCGATCACCGAAGCGATCACCGAAGCGATCACCGGGGCGTCCGCCGAAGCAGCTCGGGCCCGGGCAGGGCCGGGCAGAGCACCCGCGACAGCACGAACACGCCTGACTTCAGGAAGTGAACACAATCGAGGGATTGACTCCCGCCAAACCTCCAAGCAATATCTGATGCACACGCCAGTGCCCGCACCGCACTCAAGCGCGTGTTCGAGTGATGAAGGACTCCGGTTCCCGCGAGCCACTGCCCGGCCGCCTCGACGCTGCGGCGGCCAGGCTCGCGCGGTACCCGGACAGGCGGTCGGCCGTAGAGGGTCGGCCGGGCCGCCACCCGACTGCCGGTGCCGCCCCGTGAGGGACCCGGCACCGGCGGTTCCGGGTCGGGCCGCGAACCGCCCGCCACGAAGGCCCCGCGCACCCCCGCCACGAGGCCCCCGGGGCCCGCACCGGACGTCCGCGCAGGTCGCACCCGGTGGATCGGTAAACTCGGCCAGCGTGTCCCTCCTCCTCAGCATCGTGCTCCCGGTCCACGGCGTGGAACGGTATCTCCCGCGCTGCCTCGACTCGATCCTCGGCGACACCCCCGCCGCGGAGACCCGCTTCGAGGTGATCGCGGTCGACGACCTCTCCCCCGACGGCTCCGGCGCGATCCTGGACGCCTACGCCGCCCGCGACCCCCGGCTGCGGGTGCTCCACCTCACCGAGAACCAGGGCCTCGGCGGCGCCCGCACCGCCGCCCTGCCACAGGCCCGCGGCGAGTACGTCTGGTTCGTGGACAGCGACGACTGGGTGCCCGAGCAGACGGTCGGCACCCTGCTCGACGAACTGGAGCGGGAGCGCCGCCGGGAGACCCCCGTCGACGTGCTGATCACCGGCTTCACCCACGTCTACCCGGACGGCGGGACCGAGCCCAACCCCTGGCGTCACGTGCTGACCGACTCCCCGCTGGTCGAGGGCTGCACGCTGGCCGAGCACCCGGCGCTGTTCCAGACCGTGATGTCGGTGTGGAACAAGGTGTTCCGCCGAGAGTTCCTGGACGGCCTCGGCGTCGCCTTCGGCCGCGGCTACTACGAGGACATCTCGGTCACCTACCCGGCGCTGCTGGCCGCCGGGCGGCTGCGCTACCTCGACCGCCCCTGCTACTTCTACCGGCGCGGCCGGGACGGCGCGATCACCGCCACCGCCTCCCCCAAGCACGCCGACGTGTTTGCCCAGTACGACGCGATCTTCACCTTCATGGACCGGTCCGGTGACGGCGACCGACAGGACCGCCCCGGCCGGCCCGTCCCCGACGCGCTGCGCACCCTGGTCTTCGACCGGACCGTCCGCCAGGCGCTGAACGTCTACGACACCCCCGGGCTGGTCCCCGCCGACCTGCGCAGGGACTTCTTCCGGAAGATCGCCCGGCACTTCGACCGCCACCGCCCGGCCGACTACCGCTTCCCCGGCGGGGTGCGCGGCGTGCAGTACCGGCTGGCCGCGCGCGGTGCCCGGATCGCCTACGCGGAGCTGCGCCGCACCGGCCGGCTGCCGCGCGAACTCAAGCGCGGGGCGCGGGCGGTGGCGCCCGCGGTGAAGAAGGGGATGCGCAGCGGCGCCCGGTTCACCGCGTACAACGCGTTCCGCCGGCTGCCGCTGGACGAGAACCTCGCGGTCTACGCCGCGTACTGGCACCGCGGTTACGCGTGCAGCCCGGCGGCGATCTACGAGAAGGCGAAGGAACTCGCCCCGCGGATCCGGGGCGTGTGGGTGGTGGAGAACCGCGCCCAGGCGGCCACACTGCCGCCCGGAGTGCCGTACGTGATCGTCAACACCCCCGCCTACCTGAAGGCGATGGCGACCGCCAAGTACTTCGTCAACAACGTCAACTTTCCCCGCACGATGTCGAAGCGGCCGGGCACGGTGCACGTCCAGACCCAGCACGGCACCCCGCTCAAGGCGATGGGCATGGACCTGCGCGACCACCCGGCGGCGGCCGAGGGAATGGACTTCGAGCAGCTCCAGGCGGCCGTCGACCGCTGGGACTTCCTGGTCTCCCCCAACCCGCACACCAGCAGGCACTTCGCCCGCGCCTTCCCCGGCCGGTACGAGATGCTGGACACCGGCTACCCTCGCAACGACCGGCTGGCGAACGCCACTTCGGACGAGGTCCGGGAGATGCGCGAACGGCTCGGACTGCGGCCCGGCACCCGGGCGGTGCTGTACGCGCCGACCCACCGCGGCAGCAAGGGCGGCTACGTGCCACTGCTGGACGTGGCGACGCTGGCCCGGCAACTGGGCCCGGACTTCACGCTGCTGGTGCGCACCCACTACTTCCACACCGACGGCCCTGGCGACCTGGCGGCGGCCGGTACGGAATCGGCGCGGATCGTGGACGTCTCCACGCACCCGACCGTCGAGGACCTCTACCTCGCGGCGGACGTGCTGGTGACGGACTACTCGTCGATGATGTTCGACTACGCGGTGCTGGACCGGCCGGTGGTGATCTTCGCCCCGGACTGGGAGGAGTACCAGCGCGAGCGCGGCGTCTACTTCGACCTGTTCGAGGAACCGCCGGGCGCGGTCACGGTGGACCCGGACGGGCTGGCGCGGGCGCTCCTGGCGGGCGATCCGGAACCGGCGGCACGGTCCCGCTTCCGGGCGAAGTTCTGCGTCTGGGACGACGGCGGGGCGGCGGAGCGGGTGGTGCGCCGGGTCTTCCCCGCGACGTAGCAGCCCCGTGGCGTAACAGCCCGGCGACGTAGCAGCCCTGTGACGTAGCAGCCCGGCGGAGGAGTGACAGCAGGGCCTCCGGACGGGGCCGGTGCGCCCCCTACGGCGACCGGCCCCGTCGGCGCGGACTCAGCGCCGGCGGGCGGCCAGGAACTCCTCGAAGGTCAGGACGCCGTCGTGGTTGGTGTCCATGCTGTGGATCAGCGCCTCGGCCATCGAGAGGGTGACGTCGTGGTCGCCCATCTCGTTGGCCGCCAGGGCGTACTCGGCCGGGGTGATCCTGCCGTCGCCGTCCTTGTCGAAGCGGTCGAAAAAGGCCTTGATCGCCTCGGTGGTCTCCATCGTGCCCTCCTGGGTACTGCGGGGTGTCGCTCGGTTCGGACGGCCGTACCCTACCCGGCCGTGGCGCGCGCCACGGCCTCCGGGAGTGGACGGGCGCGGGGGTCGGTGTCGTAGTCTGCGGATCTGATTGCAGGCCCGGGCTCCTCCCGGGCGGTCGTTCGTCCAGGGAGGGAATCGTGCTCGACCTCGCCACCAAGTTGGTGCTGAAACCGGTCTCGCGGGGGATCTGGCGGCCGGTCATCGAGGGGATCGAGAACGTCCCGCGCAAGGGCGGGGTGATCCTGGCCAGCAACCACCTGTCCTTCATCGACAGCGTGGTGATCCCGCTGACCGCCCCGCGCCGGGTCCACTTCCTCGCCAAGGCCGAGTACTTCACCGGCACCGGGCTCAAGGGCCGGCTCTCCAAGGGCTTCTTCGAGGCGATCGGCGCGGTGCCGGTCGAGCGCGGCACCTACCGTTCCGCCCAGGCCTCGCTGGAGTCGGCGCTGGAGATCCTGGAGGACGGAAAGGCCTTCGGCATCTACCCCGAGGGCACCCGTTCGCTGGACGGCCGGCTCTACCGGGGCAAGACGGGCGTCGCCTGGCTGGCGCTGACCGCCGGTGTGCCGGTGGTGCCGGTGGCACTGGAGGGTCCGGAGCAGATCCTGCCGGTGGGCAAGCGGCTGCCGCGGCTGAAGAAGGTGACGGTCCGCTTCGGCGAGCCGCTGCACTTCGACGAGCTGCACGGGCAGGCCCGTTCGCTGAAGGCCCGTCGGCAGGTGACCGACGAGGTGATGGCGGCCATCCAGCGGCTCTCCGGCCAGGAGGTCGCGGAGAGCTACAACGAGGCCCCGAAGGCGGCCTGACCCCCCGGTCTGCCCCCGGCCGACCGCGTACGCGACGACCGGGGCCGGCGGCCGCGGTCCGTCAGACCCGCCCGAGTGCCGCCGGTTCCGGCTGCCCGGCGGCCTCCGGCACCTCCCGGCGCAGCAGCGCCGCGTACCGGCCGTCCAGCGCCACCAGCTCCTCGTGGGTGCCGAGTTCGACCACCTCGCCGCGGTCCAGGACGGCGATCTGGTCGGCGGCGCGGACGGTGGAGAGCCGGTGCGCGATGGTGATGGTGGTGCGGCCGACGGCCAGGGTGTCCACGGCCTGCTGGACGGCGCGCTCGGTGCGGTTGTCGAGCGCGCTGGTGGCCTCGTCGAGGATCAGCACCGGCGGGTTGCGCAGGATCGTCCTGGCGAGTGCCAGGCGCTGCTTCTCACCGCCGGAGAAGCGGTAGCCGCGCTCGCCGACCAGGGTGTCGTAGCCGTCCGGCAGGGCGGCGATGGTGTCGTGGATCTGCGCGGCCCTGGCGGCCTCGACCAGTTCGGCGTCGTCGGCGCCGGGCTTGGCGAAGCGCAGGTTCTCGGCGACCGAGGCGTGGAAGAGGTAGGTCTCCTGGGAGACCACGCCGACCGCGCGGGCCAGGGTGTCGAAGGACAGCTCGCGCACGTCCACGCCGTCCAGGGTGACCCGTCCGCCGGTGACGTCGTACAGCCGCGGGACGAGGTAGCTGAGGGTGGTCTTGCCCGAGCCGGTCTCGCCGACCACGGCCAGTGAACTCCCGGCCGGGACCTTGAGGCCGACACCGGCCAGGGTCGGGCGCTCCTGCCCGGGGTCGTAGCGGAAGTCGACGGACTCGAAGCCGACCTCGCCGCGGATCCCGGTCAGGGTGACCGGGTCGGCCGGCTCGTCGATCTCCACCGGCAGGTCGAGGTACTCGAAGATTCGCTGGAAGAGCGCGAGCGAGGTCTGCACGTCCACGCCGGTGGAGAGCAGGCTGACGGTCGGGCGGAAGAGGCCCTGCTGGAGGGTGACGAAGGCGACCAGGGTGCCGACCGAGACGATCGGCGCTCCGGCGGCGGAGGTCAGGCCGGCCGCCCAGTAGATCAGCGCGGGCATCGCGGCCATCACGATCTGGATGGTGTTCATCCGCCAGCGCCCGGCCATGCTGGCCCGCACCTCCAGGTCGGCGAGCCGGTCGGACTGCCCGGTGAACTCGCCGGCGAGCGAGCCGGAGCGGCCCATCGTGCGGCCGAGCAGGATGCCGCTGACCGAGAGCGACTCCTGGACCGCCGAGCTCATCGCGGCCAGCTGCTTCTGCCGCTCGGTGGTGATCTTCTTGCGCTCCTGGCCGACCCGCCGGCTGATCCAGACGAACAGCGGGAGCAGCAGCAGCGAGACGACGGTCAGCCGCCAGTCGAGCGCGACCATGGCGACGACGGAGGCGACCACCGCGGTCAGGTTGGAGACCAGGCTGGTCGCGGTGGAGGTCACCGTGGACTGCATGCCGCCGATGTCGTTGGCGATCCTGGACTGCACCTCGCCGGTGCGGGTGCGGGTGAAGAAGGCCAGCGACTGCCGCTGGAGGTGGCCGTAGACGGCGGTGCGCAGGTCGTGCATCACGCGCTGGCCGACGGTGGTGGAGATCAGCGTCTGCAGCACGTTGAAGATGCTGTTCACCACGGCGGTCAGGATCATCCCGAGCGCGAGCAGGCTGAGCAGCCCGGTGCGGCCCTGCGGGATGGCGGTGTCCAGGACGGCCTTGAGCAGGAACGGCGAGACGACCGAGACCACCGCGGAGGCGGCGACCAGCAGTCCGACGGTGGTCAGGCGGCCCCGGTACGGACGGAAGAGCGCGAGGATGCGCCGCCACTCGGCGGGCGGGCGGGGCTCGCCCTCGGCGCGGTCGGGCGGGGTCCAGTCGATGGCGGTGGGCCTCAAGGACGGGCCTCCCTGGGTGGGACGGTGGGGCGGACGGCGGGACGCGGGTCAGCATAGCGAGGATAGATCATAATTAGACAAGCTAATAGTGAGGGTTGCTCTATTCCTCTGCCACACCGAACCCGGCCGCCCCGGCCGCCACTTTGCCGCCCCGGCCGTCACCCTGCGACCCCGGCGCCGCCCAGCCTCCCCGCGCCCCGCCTTCCGGCGCCCCGGCCTCAGTCGGTCCGGTAGCTGCGCGCCGCCTTGGAGGAGAGCCCTCCGAGCTTGCCGGACGGCAGCACCCGGGCGATCGCCACGGCCGCCTTGTACCGCTTGCCCGGCACGGACACCGACCGGCCGCGGGCCAGGTCGCGCATCGCCTCGTTCACCACCCGCTCCGCGGACAGCCAGGACCAGGACGGGATGTTCCCGGTGCCCATGCCGGCCCGCTGGTGGAACTCGGTCCGGGTGAAGCCCGGGCACAGCGCCATCATCCGCACGCCCGTGCCGCCGAGGTCGCGCATCACGCCCTGGGTGAAGCTGACCACCCAGGCCTTGCTCGCGCCGTACGTGCCGCGCGGCAGGAAGGCGGCCACCGAGGCGACGTTGACGATCGCGCCGCGGCCGCGCTCCCGCATGCCGGGCAGGGCGGCCGTGGTCAGCCGCAGGATCGCCTCGATGTGCACCTTCAGCATGTCCAGTTCGTCCTGGAGCGGGACGGTCCCGAAGGCCCCCTTGTTGCCGAAGCCCGCGTTGTTGACCAGGAGGTCCACCGGGCGGGCGGAGTCGGCGAGCCTGGCCTCCACGGCGGCGATGCCCTCGTCGGTCGCGAGGTCGGCGGTCAGCACCTCCGCCTCGATCCCGTACCTGTTGTTCAGGTCGACGGCGGCGCGCTCCAGGCGCCCGGTGTCCCTGGCCACCAGGACGAGCTGGTAGCCGCTGCGGGCGAGCCGGTGGGCGAAGGCGGCTCCGATGCCGGCGGTCGCGCCGGTGATCAAGGCGGTAGTCATGCCCCCGACCGTACCCACTCAGTGCATCGGCACCCGCACCCAGGGCGACGTCGCAGCTCAGCGGCCTGCGGATGCAGGTCCCCCCAGGTGCTCGTAATGTCGAGAAGGGGCATCGTCCGACCGGGCGGTGAAAATCCACTTGAGGAGGCACATCTGATGCTTACTCAGTTCCGGACCGAATCCGCTTCGACGTCACACAGCGCGACGCTCGAAGCCGAGACACTCGCGAGCCTGATGCTGGAGGACGAGGCCGCCGTTTCCGACGCGCCCACGTACTCGCCCGAGGCGGCAGGACTCCTGCTCCTGCTCGGCCTGCTCCTTCTCTCCCCGAAGGGACCGAAGGAGAAGCCGACCCGGTAGCCGGGCCCCCGGCCACACCGGGCCCCGCGCCCACGCCGAACCTCCTGAAGGAGGACCTCACCACCATGCCATTCGCCGAGACCCCTCTCCGTGACGAGTACGCCGCGGCGGTCGAACGGGTGGCGGGCCGGATCCTCGCCGTCCTCCGGGACGGCGAGGATGCAGCCGCACTCGCGGATCCGGACACAGCCGTACCCCGCCCGCTGCTGGCCGCGGTGCGCGTGCTCGGCGCCGACCTCCTCGCCCCGCAACTGCTCGCCGGGACCGAGCCCGACGACCCCACCGCCGCACTGCTCGCCGAGTCCCGGCGGGCCTTTCCCGCACCCGCGGCCACCGCCGAGGGCGCGCTGGTGATCGCCTGGCAGGACTGGGCGGCCGACCGGGTGCTCGCCCGTACACCGTACGGAGGGGCGTCGCCCACGTCGCCGTCCGCTGCCCCGCCCTCTCCCGCTCCGCTGCCGGGACCGGCCGACCTGGGCTGGCAGTCCTGGTCGGTGCGGATGGCACAGCTGTCCGCGCTCGCGCTGCCCGGACTGGACGGACCGGTGCACGACGCCGCCCGGGCCGACACCCTGGATCTCGCTCGCGGCACCGTCCGCTCCGTGCTCCGGCAGGACTTCACCACCGCCGCACGTCTCGCCCGCTGGCTCGCCTGGGCGGGCGCCGAGGGCCGACCGCCGCGGATCGAGGTCGAGCCGGTCCTGGACCGGATCCGACTGATCGGCGCCGGCGCCCGCACCCGGCTGGACCTCGCCATCGCCGAGCGGCTGCTGGAGGGGACGGCATGACCGACACCCAGGTGCTCGCCACCGCCCAACAGCTCGGCAGCCGTGCGCTGTCCTGGCTGCACGCCTGCTACAAGGGCGGCTACGGCAGGCTCGAGGACAGCACCATCATCGACCTCTCCGAACCGAACGACGTCTACAAGCCGCTCTGCGAGGCCGCGATGGCCTCCTCCCTGGTCCTGCGCAACGGCGTCGCCGGGCCGCAGGACGTCCGCTTCGCACGCGAGATGCTCGATGTCGCCTGGAGCCAGCTGCGCGAGGGAGATCTGCTGTACGAGCGGCAACTGCGGCACGTCACCGTCACCGATCCGCTGGAGACGTACGCGCACTTCGCCCGGATCGGCTACCGGCACGCCGCGCTGGAGGAGCTGCTCGAATCGCTCGGCAGGCTGCGGGCCGTGCACGCCGTCGAGATCCCGGGCAGCCGGCTGCTCGCGATGGCGAACGCCCGGCGGATCATCGGGCTCAGCCCCCGGCCGGACTGGCCCGCGCTCGCCGCCGGAACCTGGCTCGGCGCGCTCCCCGAACCCTGGACCGTCGCCTGGACGACCGCCTACCAGTCCACCCACACCGTCTTCCACCTCACCGACTGGGGCGCCCGGCCCGGGGACCTGCCCGAGCCGATGCGGGACTACCTGAACGACTGGCTGCCGGTCTGGCTCGACATCTGGCTGGAGATCGGCCAGTGGGACCTGGTCGGCGAGCTGCTGATCGTCGACGCGTGCATCGGGGAACCGGCCACCGGACGGTCCGGCTGGGAGGCCCTGGCCGCGGCGCAACGGGCCGACGGGCTGGTGCCCCGGGACACCGAACCGATCCAGGACGACCCGGAGTCGGCCATCCGCGTGCACGAGCACACCGCGGTGGTGGCGGTCGTGGCCGCGACGGTCATGCTCTCCCGGGCACTCGGCGGCAGCCCCGCGGCGGTCGCGTGAACGACCCCGTCGACCAGGCCGTCGCGGCGGTGGTGCGGGCGGCCGAGCCCAACGCCACCGCCGTGACGGTGGCCGTCGCACGCGGGGACCGCGAGGAGATCCGGTGCTTCGGGCGGCTCAGGCGCGGGGCGGGCGCGCCGCCGTGCACGCCGGACACCGTCTTCGAACTCGGTTCGGTGAGCAAGACGTTCACCGCTCTGCTGCTGGCCACGATGGCCGTACGCGGTGAACTCGCCCTGGACGACCCGGTGGAGAGCCACCTGCCGGGCTGCTGGCGCCCGGCGGCCGTCCGTTCACCCGAACCGATCCGCCTGCTGCACCTGGCCACCCACACCTCGGGCCTGCCCCGGCTTCCCCCCGGAATGCGCGTGGGGGCCGTTCCCGCCTGGTTCAGCAACCCGTACGCCGGGTTCGGCGAGGACGACTTGAGAGCCGGCCTCGCCCGAACGACCGTACGCAGCAGGCCCGGCAGCCGGTACGGGTACTCCAACTACGGGGTCGGACTACTCGGGCGGACGCTCGCCGAAGCGGGCGGGCTGCCGTACGGGGACCTGCTCGCCGAACGGATCTGCCGACCGCTAGGGCTGCGTTCCACGACCTGCGCCGCGGACGCTCCCGGCCAGGCCGTCGGATACCGGCACGGACGGGAGCTACCGCCCTGGAGCATCCCCGGACTTCCGGGGGCGGGTGCCGTGCGGTCCTCCGGGGCCGATCTGCTGCGCTACCTGCGGGCTCATGTCGACGGCGGCGCAGGCGAGTTGGGAACCGCCCTGCGGGAGGTCCAGCGGTTGCGGCTGCGGCTGCCACGCTCGACGGACCGGCTCGGCCTGGTCTGGATGCACCGCCACTCGGGCGGCCGGGACCTCTACTTCCACTCCGGCGGCACCCGGGCGTTCACCACCTTCGTGGGGTTCTCGCCCAAGGGATCGACGGCGGTGGCGGCACTGGCCAGCACCCCACCGGCGCTGGACGGGCGATTCATCCAGGCCGGGTACGAGCTGCTGCGGGTGGCCTGCCCTGCGGCCTGATCGCCCTGACCACCGCGGCCTCAGACCACCGCGGCCTCAGACCGCGACGGCCTTGGCGCGGTCGGCGGCGATGCGCACGGCGAGGCCGGCCAGGACGGTGCCCATTACGTAGCGCTGGATCCGCAGCCAGCCGGGGCGACGGTTGAGGAAGGCCGCGATGCCGCCCGCGCTCACCGCGATCAGGCCATTGACGGTGACCGCGATCGCGATCTGGATCAGGCCCAGCACCAGGCTCTGCACGGCGACGTGACCGCGCTCCGGCGCGACGAACTGGGGCAGCAGCGAGATGTACATGATGGCGATCTTGGGGTTGAGCAGGCAGGTCAGGAAGCCCATCGCGAACAGCCGGCGCGGCGGGTCCGGCGGCAGTTGCTGCGGGGCGAAGACCGCCCTACCGCCCGGCTTGACCGCCTGCCAGGCCAGCCAGAGCAGGTACCCGGCACCGGCCAGCTTGATCGCGGTGTAGAGGGCCGGCACCACCGAGAACACCGCGGCCACCCCTGCCGTCACCGCGACCAGGTAGACCAGGAAGCCGGTCGCGACCCCGGTCAGCGAGACCAGCCCGGCGCGGCGGCCCTGCGCGATCGAGCGCGAGACCAGGTAGATCATGTTCGGCCCCGGCGACAGCACCATGCCCAGTGCCACGGCGGCGATCCCGAGCACGGCGTGGCCGTCCACGGCGGATGTCAACGTGTCCATGCGAGGAGGCTAGGGCGGGCAATCCCCTCAATGCAATGATGACTTTGCACTCGGTGCAATGTGGCGAAGTGGCGGGGCCCGGGCCCTTGACGCCGTCCAGGCCGCCCACCCCGTGCACCCGATCCACGCTCAACGAAGGACCACGGGAGGCCGACCGCCGATGGACGACTACCGCCTGATCGCCGACCGGATCGCCGCCGACATCGCGGACGGGCGGCTGCGGCCGGGCCATCAGCTGCCCACCCAGCGCGCGTTCGCCCGCAGCCGGGGCATCGCCGCCTCGACGGCCGGACGCGTCTACCAGGAACTCGCCCGACGCGGACTGACCGTCGGCGAGGTCGGACGCGGCACCTTCGTCCGGGCCGGGCGCGCGGCGGACGGCGGCCGCGTGGCGCTCGCGGAACCGGCCGCCTCCCCGGTGGACCTGGAGCTCAGCTACCCCACCGTCCCCGGGCAGGCGGAGCTGCTGGCGGGCGGGCTGACGCCGCTGCTTCGGCCGGACGCGCTCGGCGACGCACTGCGGCCGGTCGGCGTGGCCGGGACGGGCTCTGCCCGGCGGGCGTTCGCGGGGCTGGTGTCGACCGGCTCCCGGGAGGTCGGGGCGGAGGAACTGCTGTTCGCCGGCAACGGGCGGCAGGCCATCGCCGGGGCGCTGTCCGCACTGGTGCCGCCCGGGCAGCGGCTGGGCGTGGAGGAGCTGACCTATCCGGTGGTCAGGGCGGTGGCGGAGCGGCTGGGCATCGTGCTGGTGCCGCTGGCCGTCGACGAGCACGGGCTGCTGCCGGACGCCGTGGCGGCCGCCCACAGGACCGCGCCGCTGCGCGCGCTGTACGTCCAGCCGCGCCTCCACAACCCGCTCGGGGTGAGTCTGCCGCAGGAGCGGGCGGTGGCGCTCGTGGAGGTGCTGCGGCGGCTCGACCTGCCGGTGGTCGAGGACGCCGTCTGGTCCTTCCTGCGGCCCGAGCTGGCGCCGCTGGCCGTGCTCGCGCCGGAGCGCACCGTGCTCGTGGACAGCCTCTCCAAGCGGCTCGCCCCCGGTCTGACCACGGGGTTCGCGGTCGTCCCCGCGGCGCTGCGCGAGGCGGTGGCGGGGTCGCTGCGCTCGGGCGGGTGGACGACGAGCGGCTTCGCGCTGGAGGCGGCGGTGCGCTGGATCGGGGACGGCACACTGGCCTCCGTCGAGGCGGCGAAGCGGGCCGACGCGGCGGCCCGGCAGCTGCTGGCGCGCGAGGTGCTGGCGGGGCAGCGGCTGCGGTCCGACCCGCGCTCGTACTACCTGTGGTGGGAGCTGCCGTCGGGCCTGCGGGCGGAGGTCTTCGTCGCGGAGGCGGCGCGTGCCGGGATCTCGGTCACGCCCGCGGCGGGCTTCGCCGTCGACCCCCGGCGCTCGCCGTCCGCCGTCCGGGTCGGGCTGGCTTCGCCGCCGCTGCCGGTGCTGGCTCGGGCGCTGGAGACGCTGGCGCGGATCGCGGGGGCGGGTGGGGGCGCGTCGCCGGGTGGACGACGAACAGATGACAGCTGACAGATTTCGAAATCTGTCAGCTGTCATCTGTTATCCGTCGCCTGACATCTGTCTTCTGCCGGGCGCCGCCTGTCAGGCGACGGCCGTCACTCGCCCGCCCCGTTCCGGCTCCCCCGGACCGCCGTGTCGGCCGCGCCTCCGGCGCCGACGGCGCGCAGGCGGCTCGCGGCGGTGGCGGCGAGCTGGGGGGCGAGCCGGGCGACGTCACGGGAGCCGACCACCGCGATCAGGCTCGGCAGCAGCCAGCGGACCGGCTGCATCCCGCGCAGCCAGGCCTGCGCGTAGACGTGGGCGGACCGACGGGCGATCCCGGCGACGATCCGGTCCACGGCCGGCTCCAGCGGATACGTCTTGTTCGCCGGCCACGGCAGCCGGGAGCGCATCTGCTTCAGCACGGCGTCCTGGTCGGCTCCGCGCACCATGTCCGTGTCGGTCCAACTGAGGTACCCGACACCGACCTTGACCCCCTGGTAGGCCACCTCGGCGCGGATCGAGTGGGCGAAGGCCTCCACTCCGGACTTGCTGGCGCAGTACGCGCTCATCAGCGGCGCAGGGGTCAGCGCGGCGAGCGAGGCGATCTGGAGCAGGTACCCGCGGCTCTCGGCGAGCGCCGGGAGGAAGGCCCGCGCGGTGGCCACGCTGCCCAGCAGGTTGACCTCGATGACCCGGCTGAACGCCCGGTGGTCGCTGTCGGCCAGCGGTCCACCGAGGGCGATCCCGGCGTTGGCGACGACGGTGTCGATCCGCCCGTAGTGCTCCTTGATCAGCCGGGCGGTGTCGCCGAGCGCGTCGAGGTCGGTGACGTCCACCTCCCAACTGGTCGCGGACGGGCCGCACTGCGTCGCGACGGCCTTCAGCTCCTCGGGCTCCAACCCCAGCAAGGCCACCTGGGCCCCGCGTCGGGCGAGCTTGCGGGCCAGCGACGCACCGACGCCGCGCGCGGCCCCGGTGACGACGACGACCTGTGCGGACAACGGCGGGATGGCGTTCATGCGACGGCGGTCCTCTCGTCGGCGGAAGCAGGGTCGGAAGCGGAGGCCGGGGCGGAAGCAGGGGCAGCGGCGTCGCCGGGCGCGGCCGTCAGGTACCCGGAGGCCATCCGGTGGATCTCGGCCGCGACCTCCGCCGGGCGCTCCAGCGGCGACATGTGGCCGACTCCCGGCAGCAGCAACAGCCCCTGCGGATCCCGGAGTCCGGCGACGATCCGGTGGGCGTGCACCGGCGGGGTCAGCCGGTCTTCGGTGCCGACCACCACCGACGTGGGCGCGGTGAGCCGGGCGAGTCCCGCGTGGACGTCCAGCCGGTCGAGCACCGCGGCCCAGTTGGCGCGGACGGCGGTCGGGCAGGCGTGCACGATCCGGGCCGTCGCCTCGACCTGGCCGGCGGGCGAAGCCGGCCCCATGGTCGCGTACTTGAGCGCCGCCCGGCTGACCGGCGAGACCGGGCCGAGGGGCATCCGGGAGCGCAGCAGCTGACGGTGCAGGAAACGCCGCAGACCCCGGGGGCGCACGGCCGGTGGCAGGACGGTGAGTTCGGCCACCAGCTCGCCGGGCCCGGTGGAGATCAGGACGGTCGCGGCGGTTCGCTCGGCGACTTCTGGACGGCCACCGGCCGCCATGATGGTCATCCCGCCCATGCTGTGCCCGGCCAGTACGGCCCGCTCCCCCGCCGGGACGGTCCGGGCGAGCACGGCGGACAGGTCCTCGGCCAGCGCCCGGGTCGAGTAGCGGGCCCGGCTCGGCGGGATCTCGCTGTGCCCGTGACCGCGCTGGTCGTAGGCCACCACCCGGTAACGGTCGGAGAGTTCGCGGATCACCGGGGCCCAGAAGGCGGTCGAGCAGGTCCAGCCGTGCGCGAGCACCACGGTGGGCGCGCCGGGCTGACCGTGCACCTCGGCGTGCAGCCGGATGCCGTCCGCCGATCGGATGCTCAACTCCTCCACCGGAACCGGCGGTTCGTACTCCTCAGGCAGGTGAACGCCACTCACGCGGAGACCTCCTGGACGGTGCGGGCGGCAGCAGGCGCGGCGCGCATGATCAGCTCGTACTCGCCGAGGTCCACCTTCCGGGTGGCCCTGCGGAACGAGGTGGTGGAACCCGGCCAGAGCACGGTGTTCTTGCCGTTCGGATCGAGGTACCAGCTGCGGCAGCCGCCGGTGGTCCAGACGGTGCGGTCCATCCGGTGCTGGAGTTCGAGGTTCCACTGCCGCTGGGCGCGTGCGGTCGGCTGCATCGCGGCGGCACCGATCGAGCCGAGCGTGGTCAACGCGTCGATCATGTAGTTCAGCTGGGACTCGATCATCAGGATCATCGAGCTGTTGCCGAGGCCGGTGTTGGGCCCGATCACGAAGAAGAGGTTCGGGAAGCCGTGCACGGTCGAGCCGCGCAGCGCCTCCATGCCGTCCTTCCACTCCTCCGCCAGGCTGGTGCCGTCGGCGCCGAACACCCGGGCGCCGATGGGCATGTCGGTGACGTGGAAGCCGGTGCCGAAGACGATGGCGTCCACCTCGTGCTCGCTGCCGTCGGCCGCGACCAGCGTGGAGCCGCGCAGCTCACGCAGGCCGGAGGAGACGACCTCGGTGTTGGCCGCCGCGAGTGCCGGGTAGTAGGTGTTGCTGAGCAGGATGCGCTTGCAGCCGATCCGGTAGTCCGGGGTGAGCTTGGCGCGCAGCGCCGGGTCGGGGACGCCCTGGGCGATGTGGCGCTCGGCGAGCTGCTGGACCATGCGCAGGAGTCCCGGTCGGCGCACGAACGCGTCCACCTGGAGCTCACGGAGGGCGAAGAGGGTGCCCCGGCGGATCTTCGTGGTGACCGGGAGGCGGCCGTGCAGCCACTTCTCCAGTTGGGTGATCTCGCGGTCGCGGCGTGGCAGGACCCAGGCCGGGGTGCGCTGGAAGACCGTCAGCTTGCCGGCCTTCGGCTGGATCGACGGGATGATCTGGGCGGCGGAGGCGCCGGTGCCGACCATCGCGACGCGCTTGCCGGTCAGGTCGAAGTCGTGGTCCCAGCGGGAGGAGTGGAACACCTTGCCGGGGAAGCCGCTCAGCCCGGGCAGGTCGGGGATCTGCGGGTCGGCGAGCGGTCCGGCGGCGGAGACGATCGCGTCGGCGGTCCACCGGCCGGCCGCCGTGGTGATCTGCCAGCGGGTCTGCTCGCTGTCCCAACGCGCCTCCAGCACTTCGGCGTTGAAGCGCAGATGCGGACGGAGGCCGAAGACCGTGGCCACCTTCTCCAGGTAGGCGCGGATGTCCGGCTGACCGGAGAAGCTGCGCGGCCAGTCGGGGTTGGGCGCGAAGGAGAAGGAGTAGAGGTGCGAGGGCACGTCGCAGGCGCAGCCGGGGTAGCTGTTGTCGCGCCAGGTGCCGCCGACGGAGTCCGCCCGCTCCAGGACCACGAAGTCGGTGATCCCGGCGCGGCGCAGCCGGACCGCGGCACCCAGGCCGCCGAAGCCGGAGCCGATCACCGCCACTCGGACGTGCGGGACGGACTCCTGCGCAGCGGTGGTATCGGTCGCTGCGGACGCGCCGGAGCTTGGGCGCTTGCTGCTGGATGCCATGCGGCAACCTCCTGAGGGTGGGGCGGTGATCTTCGCGCTCTTCCGGGGCCGTCCGCCCGGAGCCTCCCGGGGGCTCGCCTCCGGGACCCTGCCATCGCGCCAGTAATCACTGGCACGATTGGCAGGGTAGCCCTTGCTGACACCGGATGGAAGAAGCGCGACGGCTCCGGTTCGGCGAGCCTTCCGATGCGGCGAGACCTCCGACCGGCGAGACCTCCGGCCGACGGGCCGACCGCTCCGGAGAGCCTTCCGAGCCCGGAGCGACTTCGGAGCCGACGGTCCTATGCTGAACGCCGTGGACAAGGTCAGAGCTGCTGCGGACGACAGAAAACGCGAGTACCGGGTGGAGGAACTGGCCGAGGCCGCCGGCATCACCACCCGCACCCTGCGTTTCTACCGCGAACGCAAACTGCTCCAGCCACCCCGCAAGGAGGGACGCATCGCCTGGTACGGCGAGGAGCACCTGGCCCGGCTGCGGATGATCGGCGAACTGCTCGAACGCGGCCACACCCTGGGCGGCATCGCCGAGCTGATCGGCGCCGGGGAGAGCGGGCGGGATGTCGCCGACCTGATCGGGCTGGAGGCGGCGATCGTCGCGCCGTGGTCGGACGAGACCCCGGTGCGCCTGGACTGGGACGAGCTGAAGGCCGCCTTCGGCGACCAGCTGACCGAGGAGAACACCTCCGAGTCGATCGCCCAGGGCTACATCAGCGTCGAGGAGGACGGCATCGTCCACGTCAGCCGCCGGCTGATGGACGCCACCACCGAGCTGGTGGCGGAAGGCGTGCCGCTCTCGGCGGTTCTGGAGGCGAGCCGGCGCACCCGGGAGCACGTGGACGCCATCGCCGAGGTCTTCATCGAGGTGGTCAGCGAGCACCTGCTCAGCGCACTGGCCACCGACACTCCGCTCCCGTCCGGCGAGGCGGCCAGGCTCACCGAGCGCATCCTGCGGGTGCGACCGCTGGCCCGTACGGTCGCGGACGCCCAGTTCACCCTCGCGATGGACCGGCGGGTGCGCGCCGAGTACGACGAACTGCTGCGCCAGCGACGGGAGAACGGCTCCGAGGCGTAACCGGGTGGCCGCGCGGGCAGGGATTCCCGCGCCCTGCCCGTACGTTGGAGGTGCCACCGATGCCCCGACCGCTCAGCCGCCGCGCCGCCCTCGGCCTCGCCGTCGGACTCGCCCCCGGGCTCGCGCTCGCCGCGTGCGGGCCCGGCTCCCCCGCGACGGGATCCGGTTCGGCAGGTTCGTCCGGCTCGTCCGGTGGCACCGGCGACACCCGGACGGTCCGCCACGCGCGCGGCGAGAGCACCGTGCCGGCGCGGGCGAGCAGGGTGGTGGCCCTGGACACCGACGCGCTGGACTCGGTGGTCACCCTCGGTCTCAGCCCGGTCGGCGCCACCACCGTGACCGCGGGCGCGGCCTTCCCCGCGTACCTGCCCGCCGAGCGGCTGGCCGGGACGAAGCCGGTCGGAGCCATCGGCCAGCCCAGCCTGGAGACGATCGCGGCGCTGCGGCCCGACCTCATCCTGAGCAACCAGGTCCGCGACGACAAGCGGTACGACGAGCTGTCGAAGATCGCTCCGACCGTGCTCTCCAAGACCACCGGACCGGCCTGGAAGGAGAACGTCCGGCTGCACGCCGAGGCACTGGGCCGCCAGGCCGAGGCCGAGGCGGCGGACGCGGCCTACCGGGCGAAGCTGCGGGACCTGGTGACCGCGCTCGGCGGGCCGGCCAAGGCGGCGGCCACCCGGGTCGAGATGGCCCGCTTCCTGGCGGGCGCGCCGACCAGGCTGTACCTGAACGACACCTTCGTCGGCTCGCTGTTCAAGGACCTCGGGCTCGGCAGACCCGCCAACCAGGACAAGCCCGGGTTCTCGATGGAGATCAGCCCCGAGCAGGTGGACCAGGCGGCGGCCGACGTCATCTTCTACTCGGTGTACGGGGACGCGGCCAAGTCCGACCAGGGGAAGATCACCGACGGGGCGCTCTGGAAGAACCTCGACGCCGTTCGCAGCGGTCGGGTGTTCCGGGTGGACGACAACGTGTGGATGCTCGGCATCGGCTACACGGGGGCCGGGCTGGTCCTGGACGAGATCCGCAAGGACCTGGCGCCGACGGGCGGGTGACGGATGGCGGGCGGCAGGCGACAGGCAACAGCTGACAACCAGCAACTGACAGATGACAGATGATGAAATCTGTCATCTGAAAGCCGTCGCCCGTCACCCGCCGGCTCGGGTCATCCCGCACCCCCGCCGTACCGGCCCGGCCGCAGGCGCCCGGTGAAGGCGAGGAAGGCGACGAACCCACCGAGGACGATCCACCCCGGCCAGCCGGCCAGCGACATGGTGAGCGGGTCAAGTTCGGCACCCGGGTCGGCGAACTCCCGGACCATCGACACGCTCATGCTGCTCGTGAAGGTGTGCGCCAGCACCGCGGGGACCACGGACCCCGAGCGCAGCCTCAGCCAGGTGAAGACCGGCAGGACGAGCACGCAGCTCACCGTCAGCGCGGGCACCGCCAGGTACCAGGGCCGTCCCGGGTACTGCCCTCCCATCAGCAGGGTCGGCAGGTGCCAGAGCGCGAAGGCCGTCCCGGTGAGCAGGTACGCCAGGACCAGCCGCGCCGTGCCACCATCCGCACCGTCACCCGCAGCACCGCCCGTACCGTCGTTCACGCCGTCCGCACCCCGGCCGAGCCTCAGCAGCCGGGGGAAGAGGAAGCCCTGCCAGCCGATCTCCTCGCCGAAGAACAGCGGCAGCGAGAGCGCCATGCCGATCGCACCCTGGACCGCCCACGATCCGATCCGCCCCGGGTCCAGCGAGCCGAAGCCGGCGAACGGGTAGCTGCCCACCAGCGCGCCGAGCACCAACGCCGCCGCCGTCAGTGCGCCGAGCACCCCGAGCGGCAGCAGGCAGGCCCGGACCGCACGAGTCCGGGGAAGGCGCAGCGCGAGCGCCTCCCGCACCCCTCCGCCCCCTCCGGCGCGCTCGACGAAACGGACCACGAACAGCGCCGCCAGCGTCGGGGCGAACATCGCGGCCCCGATGCAGAGTTGCTCCCGGACGCCGACCCCCTCCCGGGCGTCGGCCCGCTGGTAGCCGTCGGCGAGCAGCGGAGCCATGGCCGCCCACATCCCGAGGTAGGCGAGCACCAGATAGACCAGCAGGCCGCGCCGCCGGACGGCGCTCTGCGGGGATCGTGTCAGTGGCTTCAGTGGCGTCATGCCGAGGACGCTACGGATCGGAGGGATCTCCCGAGAATCAAGTACGCTGCCGCTCAGGAGGGTTGTCGGCTGCCGGTGGATGGTCGAGTTTTCTGGGTGTTCGGCGGCCGGCCGGACGTGCTACCCGCCGGGCGCATGTACCGCTTCCCCTGTCTATGACGTACTCGCGGCTCGGGAGCGGTACAGTTCACCCACCTGACGGGCAGTCAGGCAGCGAGCAGCAGGGGCGACGGTGGTCCGCTCACCGTCACCCCTGCTGTGATGGCCCCGCCCTGCCCGTCTCAGGTCAGGGCCAGCTCATTCCCGAACCCGCCTGATCAGCAGCTCAGTTGACGTTGACAGCCGTCCAGGCGGCGGCGACCGCGTTGTACTCCGCGCCACCCGAGCCGTACAGGTCGGCTGCCGCGCTGAGGGTGCCCGCACGCGCACCCGCATAGTCGGTGGTGGAGGTGAAGTAGGTGGTCAGCGCGCGGTACCAGATCTGCGCGGCCTTGTCCCGGCCGATGCCCGCGAGCGTGGAGTTGTCGTAGGTCGGGCTGTTGTAGTCGAACCCGTTGATGCTCTTCGCCCCGCTGCCCTCGGACAGCAGGTAGAAGAAGTGGTTCGCCACCCCGGACGAGTAGTGCACGTCCAGGTTGCCGACGTTCGCGTCCCAGTAGTCCGCCGAGCCGCCGTCCCTGCTCGGCTGGTCCATGTAGCGCAGCGGGCTGCCGTCGCCGCGCAGGTTGATCAGCTCGCCGATCCAGTAGTTCGGCGGGTTGGAGGGCAGGTTGGCGTACCACTCGACCATCGTGCCCATGATGTCCGAGGTGGCCTCGTTGAGACCGCCGGACTCGCCCGCGTAGTTGAGGTTGGCGGTCGCGGCGGTGACGCCGTGGCTCATCTCGTGGCCGGCCACGTCGATCTCGGTGAGCGGCGCGGTGTTGTTGCTGCCGTCGCCGTACGACATGCAGAAGCAGCTGTCGTCCCAGAAGGCGTTGACGTAGTTGGAGCCGTAGTGCACCCGGCTCAGGGCGCCGACGCCGTCGTTGCGGATACCGCTGCGACCGAAGGTGCCGTGATAGAAGTCCCAGGTGGTCGCGGCCCCGAACTGGGCGTCCACGGCGGCGGATTCGCGGCTGTTGACGGTTCCGTCGCCGAACCTGTTGCTGGTGTTGGCGAACAGCGAGCCGGTTCCGTCGGTGCCGTTGTTCAGGTCGCTGGTGGACTGGTTGCCGCGGCTCGCGTCCTTGAGCGCGTAGGTCGAGCCGCTCTGGGTCGTGGTCAGCGGGACCTGGCCGACGAAGACGCCGTTGCCGGTGCCGGCGGCGGTCTCGATCGTCTCGTGCGAGGCCAGGACCCGGCCGTCGGCGGCGTCGGTCACCAGGATCTGGCGGCTCGGGGTACCGTCGGCGCGCCGGCCCTCGACCGTGGTGCGGTACGCCAGCCGCGGGTTGCCGTCGGTGGCCCAGACCACGAGTTCGGCCCGGTCGGCCTGGCCGACCTCGGTCAGCGGCGACGCGTCGGCGTCGGTGGTCGCCCCGAGGGTGGCCTTGACCGTCCCGGCGGCCTGCGCGGCCGCCCGGTCGGCGGCGATCCTCGGGGTCAGGCCCGGCAGCGCGATCCGGGCGGCGACCGCCTTGTCGACCGACTTCACCGAGCCGTCGGCCTTCTGGTGGACGACCAGGTCGCCGCCGATCACCGGCAGGCCGGCGTAGGTGCGCTCGAAGCGCAGGTGGCGGGTGCCGTCCCGGTCCACCGCGGCGTCCTTGGCGACCAGCTTCTCCTGGTCGCCGAGCGCGAGCGCCTTGGCGAGCGGACCGGCCTGACCGGCCGCCAGCTTGAGCACGGCGGCGTACTGCTGGGCGGCCTGGGCGACCCGGGCCTGCGACGAGTCGGCGGGGGCGGCTTGGGCGGCGGTGCTCACCTGGATCACACCGGTCAACAGGGCGGTGGCCGAGAGTACGGCGACGGCCGCGAGCTTACGGTTCACGTACGAGTCCTTCCGGGAAACCGCGTCCGGGCGCGGTCGCACCTCGTTCCGGGGGCCGGGTCGGCACCTGTGGGGAGGAACGGGGCACTGACGTGCGGGAACCCCGCGCGGTCGAGCGGCTCGCCACCAAGGGGTGGGGGTGGGGGCTACCGCCGGGGGATGACCAGAAGCATGGCAATCGAGCAGGCTGATTGACAGGTCTGCTTCAGAAGTTGGCCAGGTCCCGCCATCGGGTAAAGAGCTTCCAATCGACGGGCGAACCGGGGCAATCCACCACATCCCGCAGGGGGTTCAGGCCCGAGTGACGACCGACCGCCTGCGCCTACGGGCATCCGTCCGCCCGGTACCGGATCGGCACCCGGCACCGGCCGGCCGTCGATCGACTTTTACATGTGTGTAGAAGACTCCATACGGTTCCTTGACACCCGGGTGGCGAGGTTCCGCCACCCGCGCCCTCTTGCTCACCCGAGAGGTGCCTGATAACCGGTCCCCCCGCAAGCCCGCCGCCGCGGGCCGGTCACTGGAGCCGCCACTCCTGGGCGGTGTTGCCAGGGGTGCAGGCGACCATGCTGACCGCGCTGCCCGGGCCGTTGTTGGTCATGCAGCTCTGGTTCTGGTAGTCGCCGAGCGTGTACGAGTCGGCCGAACTACCGGTGCGGACCGTCCAGTTGGTGAGAAAGCTGAACCCGCCGTTCAGGACGACCTTCCCGTCCATCGTCTGGACCATCGTCGGGCCGCCGTTGTTGCAGGCGTTGAAGAGGATCCAGGAACCGGGGTTGGTCGAACGCACCCAGCCGTACTGCGCGTGCCCCCCGACCACGATCGGGTTGTCGCCGTTCAGGTTGTCGTCGCGCATCCCGATGGTGCGGCCGTCCTTCACACTGACGATGGTGCTCCAGCTGTTGCCGCCGCAGGAGGCGGGCCGGCTCGGGCTCTGCGGGGCACTGGTGGTGCCGCCGCCGGTGGTGGTCTGGGCGGGGGGCTGCGGGTTCTGGTTGGCGGGCGGGTTGGGCGGGTTGCCGCCACCGGGCTGGTTCGCCTGTCCGCCCGACGACCCGCCGGCGGCGGTGCCCGCGCCACCGGTCTTGTTGCCGCCGGAGCCACCGGAGCCACCGCTTCCGCCGCCGCTGCCCTGGCCGGCCGCCGGGACCGGCGCCTGTGACTGGTTCTGGGCGGTGCCGGGCGTCGGCTGGTCGGGGCCGGGGGTGGCCGACGGCGTGTCGGTCGGGGTC
>NZ_MSJQ01000232.1 GCF_014596515.1 Streptomyces sp. CBMA156 | reverse complement strand
TGGCCGCCTGGGACCCGGTGGCCGGGCGCGAGCTGTGGCGCACCGCGACCGACCTCGGCGCGGGCGTCAGCAGCCTGGCGGTGCACGGGCACACCCTGTACGGCCTGACCGTGAACGGCCGGGCGTTCATGGCCGGGCGCGAGCTGTGGCGCACCGCGACCGACCTCGGCGCGGGCGTCAGCAGCCTGGCGGTGCACGGGCACACCCTGTACGGCCTGACCGTGAACGGCCGGGCGTTCACCGTCGACCTGCGCGGCTCGCGGCGGCCCGGGTTCGTCCCGACGGTCGGGCGGCGCGCCGACCTGGGCCCGGCGGTCGGCGCCAACCCGCGCCTGCTGGCCCTCGGCGGGATCCTGTACGGGGTCAGCGAGCGCTCCCTGTTCCGGCTGGACCGCGACACCCTGGCCGCCACCGTGCTGGTCGAGCTGGACGCCGAGTGGTACAGCGGCGCCCGGCTGGCCGCGGACGAGCACGGGGTGCTCTACACGCTGCGCGGGCGGGAGCTGGTCGCCGTCCGGCCGTAGCTCCCCGGCGCCGACGAGGGGGCCGGCCCCCTCGTCAGCGCCCGGCCCGCGGGACGAAGCGCGCGAACGGGTCGGCGACCCCGGCGCAGTGCCGGGCCAGCAGGTCCCTGAACCGGTCGAGCAGCGCCGCGTGCCGGGCGTCCACCGCGAGGTTGACCAGCTCGCCGGGGTCGGCGGCGAGGTCGAACAGCTGCTCCCGGTGGTCGCCCCAGGCGTAGCAGACGTACTTGTGCCGTCCGGCGCGGACCATCCGCCCCAGGGCGTTGTTGAAGCCGGGGATCTCCCAGCGGGTCTCGACCACCACGCTGGTGTGCGGGCGCGCCGCGCGGACGCTGCGGCCCGGCAGGCCCTCGGGCGCGGCGATGCCGGCCAGGTCGCAGAGCGTCGGGATCAGGTCGAGGCCGGTCGCGACCAGCCGTTCGTCGACCGCGCCGGCGGCCACCCCGGGACCGGTGACCACCAGCGGCACCCGTACGCACTCCTCGTACAGCGCCCACTTCTGGTTCCAGCGGTGGGCGCCCGCGCCGTCGCCGTGGTCGGAGCCGAACACCACCACCGTCTCCCTGCCCCGGCCCTCCAGCGCCGCCAGCAGCTGTCCGACGTGCCGGTCCACCCGCTCCACGAGCGCGTAGTAGGCGTGCCGGTAGCGGCGCCAGTCGTCCTCCCGCCACTCGGCCGTCGGGTGGGTGTGCGGCTGGGCCAGCCGGGCGAGCCGGGGCAGTGCCGGATCGTACGGCCCGACCGGGAAGTTGGCCGGCAGCGGCGGGAGTTCGGCGACGGGCGGCGCGGGCGGGAGCGGGCCGGTGCGCGGGTCCTGGCCGCGGGCCCACTCGCAGATGCCGTGCGGCTCCAGGAAGGAGGCGACCAGCAGGAACGGCCGCTCGCGCGGTGCGCGGACGAACTCGGCGGCGGCGCGGGCCAGTCCGGCGTCGTCCCCGCCCGCCGGGTGGATCCGGCGGAAGCCCCGGCCCTCGGGCAGGTCGAGCTCCGGCAGGTGCCACTTGCCGCCGTAGCCGCAGTCGTACCCGGCCTCGGTGAACAGCCGTCCGAGCAGCGGGTCCTCGGGGCCGCCGGTGTTGCCGGTGACGCTGACGGTGCTGGGCAGGCGGCCGGTCATCAGGCTTGCCCTGGACGGGGTGCAGAGCGGCTGGGCGCAGTAGGCGTGGGGGTAGCGGGTGCCGGCGGCGGCCAGCGCGTCCATCGCGGGGGTGCGCAGGTACGGGTTGCCCGCGGCGCTCATCGCGTCGGCGGTCTGCTGGTCCGTCAGGATGACCAGCACGTCGGGGTTGCGGGGCTTCGGCACGGGTCAGGCCATCCGTTCGTAGGTGTGCGGGTCGAGCGCCCGGCGCAGCGGGGCTCCGCGCAGCCAGCGCTCGAACTCGTCGACGACCAGGTCGCCGAGGCGGCGGCGCTCCAGCCCCCGGCTGCCCGCCAGGTGGGGGGTGACGACCACGTTGGGCAGGGTGAACAGCGGCGAGTCCGGCAGCGGCGGCTCGGGGTCGGTGACGTCCAGCACGGCGAAGAGGTCGGGGCGCTCGGCGAGGACCGCGAGCAGTGCGGGCTCGTCCAGGACGGCTCCGCGCGAGGTGTTGACCAGCGTGGCGCCGGGCTTCATCGACTCCAGCAGCCGCCGCCCGACGAGTCCGCGGGTCTCGGGCAGCAGCGGGGTGTGCACGCTCACCACGTCGGCGGTGGCGAAGAGTTCGTCCGGGCCGACGGCCCGCACCCCGGGCGGCACCGGGGCGTACGGGTCGTGCGCGAGGACCCGCACGTCGTAGTCGCGCAGCATCTCGCAGACCAGCCGGCCGGCCGCGCCGAGCGACAGGACGCCGACCGTGGAGCCGTACCCGCCCGGGGTGCGGGCGGCCGGGACGGCGGCGCGGGCGGCCCTGGCGGCGAGGACGTGGCGCCAGCCGCCCTTGAGCGCGTAGACGATCTGGGCGACGGTGAACTCCGCGACCGGGACGGCGTTGGCGTGCGCGGCGGTGACGATCGGGATGCCCGCGGCCCAGAACGCCTCGCCGGCGATCCGGCGCACCGATCCCGCGGCGTAGAGCACCAGCCGCAGGCGGGGGAGCCGGGCCAGGGCGGCGGCGTCCAGGACCGGGCCGCCCCAGCCGGTGAACAGCACCTCGACGTCGCGCAGTGCCTCCGGTGCGGCGGCCAGCCGTTCGGCGCTCCACACCCCGTGGGGCGAGGCCGGGTCGGCCGTCAGCCCGGCGTGGGCGGCGACCCGGGCGCGGGCCTCCGGGCCGTACACGTCGGGGAAGCGTTCCGGGTCCATCGCGAAGGCGGCGGTGGGCATCCGGTTCTCCTCGGGTCGCTGGCGCACGCGCCGGAACTCTGGCGCACGAGGAGTTTCTATCACAGTGAGAAATAGTGGCGAGGAGTGGGCCGGGCCCGCTCACCGGGTGATGAAGGTCGCCCCGTCCGCGAGTCGGACCGCGGCGGCGGCCGCGCCGACCAGCTCGGTGGTGGTGCTGTGCACGACCACCAGGCGGGGCAGCACCGGCACCCGCCCCTGCAACCGGCTCTCGATCGCGGCGGGCAGCTCGCCCCCGCTCTCCCAGAACAGCCGCCCGCCGAGGGCGATCAGCTCCGGCGCGAGCACCACGCTCAGGTTGGCGACCAGCAGCGCCAGGTCGTCGGTGAGTTCGCCGATCAGCCGGACCGCCGCCGGATCGCCCTCCCGGCCCAGCCGGAACAGCCCGGCCACCCGCTCCGCCGGGGTGCCGGACACCGTCAGGCCGGCCTCGGTGATCCGCCGGTCCACCGCGTGGTCGCCGATCCCCGCCTGGGTGTCGCCGGTCCGCCCGAGCGGGCGGTCCAGCGCCGCGTGCCCGGACATCAGGTGGCCGAGCGACCCGGCCGCCCCCAGCCGGCCGCGGTGCAGCCGGCCGTCCAGCACGATCCCGGCGCCGACCTCGATGCCCACCACGACGGCCGCCAGGTCGCTCACGCCGGCCGCGGCCGGCGACTGCCGCACGGCCAGCGCGACCAGGTTGACGTTGCTCTCGACCGCCACCGGGACGCCGTAGCGCTCCTGGAGCAGCACGCCCAGCCGCAGCCCCGGCCAGTCCAGCGCGGGCGCGAACTCCACCAGCCCGGTGCGGTCCCTGACCACTCCGGGCACGCCGGTGACGAGGGCGCGGGGCGCCCCCGCGTGCCGCCCGGCCCAGTCCCGCAGCCCGTCCACCAGCGCGAGCAGCGGGCCGGTCAGGTCGGCGGACGCGACCTCCCGCGTCCGGTCAGAGCCGGCGAATGCCCAGTGGTGCTCGGCCTCGTGCAGCACCGTGCCGTCCAGGGCGGCCACCACCCCGACGATCCGGCGCGGGCGCATCGCGACCGCCAGCACGGTCTGCGCGCGGGCGTTGTACCGGATCAGCTGCGGCGGCCGGCCGCCACCGGACGGCGCCCGTTCCGTCTCCACCTCCACCAGCCCCTCGGCGCGCAGCACCTCAACCAGCCGGTGCACGGTCGCGGTGCTCAGCCCGCTCTCGGCGGCCAGCCGCTGCCGGGACAGCGTGCCGTGCCGCCGCAGCACCTCCAGCAGGACGGTCTGGTTCACCTGGGCGACGGTCTGCGTCGTGGCGGTGGCGGGGGTGCGGCTCGGGGGCATCGCGCGCTCCTCGGACCGGGCCGGGCCCGGTGACTGGTCAGGACTTTGTCTCAGCTTGAATATATCCTTGGCCCGGCCCGCCCGGGCCGCCCGACACCTCACGGAGCCGCCATGCCGCTCGCCTACTCCACGCTCGGCGTCCCCGGGCTCCCGCTGGCCGAGGCCGCCGGGCTCGCCGAGTCCGCGCTGCGTCAACTGCCGCCGCGGGCCTGGGGCGTGGGCATCGGCCTGCCGCTCGCGGTGCTGGTCGAGGCCCGCAGCCACATGGGCGAGTACGAGGCCGCCGCCGACGCCCTCGACCAGCCGGTGCCGGACGCGATGTACCGGACCCGGTTCGCGCTGGGCTTCATCTACGCGCGTGGTCGCTTCCACCTCGCCACCGGCCGCCACCACGCCGCCCTCGCCGACTTCCTGGAGTGCGGACGGCTGATGGCCGAGTGGGGCCTGGACTGCCCCGCGCTCGCCCCCTGGCGGCTCGGCGCGGCCGAGGCGTGGCTGCGGCTGGACCAGCGCGAGCGGGCCGTCACCCTGCTCGACGAACACCTCGAACGCGTCTACCCCGCCCAGGACCGCACCCGCGGCCAGGCGCTGCGGGTGCTCGCGTCCACCAGGCCGGCCGTCGAACAGGTCGAACTCCTGGAAACCGCGGTGGAGTTACTGCGTGGCACGGACGACTGGTACACGCTGGCCCTGGCCACGGCCGACCTCGGCCGGGCCCACAAGCGCCTCGGCGACCGGGCCAAGGGCCGGGTGCTGATGCGCCGCGCCCTGTGCCTGGCCGGCAGCTGCGGCGCGCACGAGCTCTTCCAGGCGCTCCAGCCTTCGGCGGCGGGCAGTGCCGCCGACGGCTCGGTGCGTCCGCTGCGCCCGGCCCCGGCGGCCGAGGGCGCGCTGACGGCGGCCGAACGCCGGGTCGCGGCACTCGCCGCGCACGGCCACACCAACCGGGAGATCGCCGACAAGCTGTTCATCACCGTCAGCACCGTCGAGCAGCACCTCACCCGGGTGTACCGGAAGATCAACATCAGCCAGCGCCAGGACCTGCCGACCAGTTTGGACTCCCATGTCGCCCACTCCGCCTGACCGCGCCGCCCCCGGCCCCCGCCTGCTCGCCGTCAGCGACCTGCACGTGGGGATGGCCGACAACTGGCCCCTGGTCGAGCAGCTGCGCCCCGGCCACGACGAGGACTGGCTCATCGTGGCCGGGGACGTCGGCGAGCTGACCGCCGACATCGAGAAGGCGCTGCGGCTGCTGGCCGACCGCTTCGCCAAGGTCATCTGGTCCCCGGGCAACCACGAACTGTGGACGCCCCGCGAGGACTCCGTCCAGCTGAAGGGCGTCGAGCGCTACCGGCACCTGGTCGCCCGCTGCGCGAAGCTCGGCGTGGTGACGCCGGAGGACCCGTGGCCGGTGTGGACGGGGCCCGGCGGCCCGCTCGCGGTGGCGCCGCTGTTCACCCTGTACGACTACACGTTCCGGGTGCCGAGCGCGGCGACCGCCGAGGAGTCGCTCCGGCTCGCCCACGAGTCCGGCGTGGTCTGCACCGACGAGTTCCTGCTCCACCCCGACCCCTACCCGGGGAGGGCCGAGTGGTGCCGGGCGCTGGTCGCCGCGGCCGAGGAACGGCTGCGCGCGCACGACCCGGCCGTCCCGCTCGTCCTGGTCAACCACTGGCCGCTGGTGCGCCGGCCCACCGACGTGCTCATGTACCCGGAGTTCGCGCAGTGGTGCGGCACCGTGCTGACCGCCGACTGGCACACCCGCTTCAACGTCGCCGCCGCCGTCTACGGGCACCTGCACATCCCCCGCACCACCTGGTACGAGGGCGTGCGCTTCGAGGAGGTGTCCATCGGCTACCCGCGCGAGTGGCGCCGGCGCGGACACCCGCGCGGACTGCTGCGCACCATCGCGCCGTTCGACGGCACGGAGCCGGCCGCGACGGCCGGCTGAGGCGCGGCGCGAGCGGCCGAGGCACAGCGCGAGCGGCCCCGCCGAGGACGGTGGTCCGCGGCGGGGCCCTCGCGTTCGCCGGGCCGCCCTCCGCCGCCCCTTCGCCGTGCTCCGGCCCCGGAACGCGGAAACGGGCGGGCGCCGGTCCGAGGTGTCTCGGACCGGCGCCCGCCCTGACGCTGCCGGACGGGGGACCGGCAACGGGCTCTGGGGACCGGGTCAGACGGCGGCGTTCTCGGCGACCACGCGCTCCAGGTAGGCCACCACGTCGTCGATGTCCGGCAGGCCGAGCATCTGACGGTGCGCGGTGCGGACGCCGGCCGCGATCCGCTCGTCGGACAGCACCTGGCGGCAGGCCTCGGCGACACCCTCGGGGGTGACCTCCGTGACGTGCACGCCGAGGTTCAGCTCGGCGAGGCGCTGCGCGTTGTGCAGGTGGTCGCCGAACTGCGGCAGGGCGACCATCGGCACGCCCTGGCGGATCGCCTCCCGGACGCCGCCGTAGCCGCCGTGGGTGACGAACAGCTGGGCGCACTCCAGCAGGAGCTGCTGCGGCAGCCACTCCATGACGACCACGTTGTCGCCGATCTCGATGCCGTCCAGCGGGAAGCCCGCCGTGCCGACCACCGCGTGCACGTCGAGGGCGGACAGGCCCTCGATGATGGCGCGCAGCGTCTCGGTCGGGTCGAGCATGCCCTCCGGCGGCTCGATGCCCTGGGACTTCATCCCCATCACGGTCGGCAGCGCGCTGCCGACCGAGGCGACCACCAGCGGGCGGTCCCCGGAGAGCCCGGCCAGCTCGACCGGCAGGCTGGAGCCGCCGCCCAGCGCGGCCGGCTGCTGGTAGGCGAAGGCCGGCGGCACGTCGTAGCGGACGAAGGAGAAGTCACCGGGCACGCAGTCGATCCGGCCGTGCGGGTAGATCGACCACGGCGTGTCCTTCGCGACCAGTCCGACCTCGGTGCGCCGCTCGTTGAGGAACGGCAGCAGACCCTCCGGGTCGGTGACGTTCGTCGGGCCGGACGGGCAGGACACGTGCGGAATTCCGAGCGCCTCGGCGATCAGGACTCCGGTGAGTTCACCGCCGTCCCGCAGGACCAGGTCGGGGGCGAATTCCTTGGCGATCGGAAGAATACGCTCGAAGGTCGTCGTGATGTGCGGGCCACCGCCCCAGAGAATCATCTGGAGCCGGTTGTCGACGACGATCTCCTCGGATTCCCCGCGCGCCTCCCGGCGGTCCCGCATCGAGAAGATGGCCTGCATGATCTCGGGAATGGTCGGCATCACCGGCTCGATCGCCACCGGGGATCCGGCGAAGACCGGTGCGAGGTGCTCGGGCACCGTGGCCAGGACGTCGTGACCCGCCGCGGCGAGCGCCCGGGCGAGCGGCAGCACCTCGTTGGCGTGCCCCTGCGTCCCGGTCACCGTACAGAAAACTCGCATGGCCCGACTCTCCCTACCCCGATGCATTTCGCATTCCTCCGCACTGCTGTCTCCGATGGTTCCGCCGGGAGGCAGAGGCGAACAACCCCTACCCACCCCACGCCCCACCGGGACCCGGAGCCGGGCCTACCTGACCGCGGCGGGGGCGGCCACGGAGGACCGGCGCAGCCAGCGGATCGCGACGCCGAGGGTCCGCGAGAGGACCATCGCCATGGCCATCAGGACGAAGAACGCGGCGACCCCGTCGGGGTCGATCTGCTGCTCGACCGTCCACTTGCCGAAATCGGCGCGGAAGGACTCGTTGTTCTCCAGCGTCCAGATGAATCCGAGCCGGCCGGCCAGTACCACGAGCCAGATCGCCAGATAGGCGATTCCCGCCCTGGTGTAGGTCTTTCCGGACGCCGGGTCGTGCTCGATCCGCATCGTGTAGAGCAGGCCGATACCGATGGCGACACCGATCGCGATCCCGATCCCGGCGGACGTCATGTTCGGCGCCGTCGCCTTCATGTTGTGCAGCATGTCGTAGGCGAACCAGGCCACCAGGCCCAGTGGCATCAGCAGCTTGATGAGGCCGAATCGGTGTCGCCCCACCTGCGTGAAGAGAACGATGGTGATGAGAATGCCGCTCAGGAAGAGCGCGTCTCGCATCCCGTCAGTCACTGGGAACCCTCCGATGTCGTTCAGAACTGATGACGACACTAGGCGTTCCGGGGCTTCCGGTCCTGAGGCCAGGGGTGGACAAAAGGGGGTGGAGAACGCGGTCGCGTTCTCCACCCCCGGCCGCTGAACCGTCAGGTGCGGCGGCTCAGCCGAGCCGCTCCGTCAGCCAGCCGTGCACCGCGCGGGCGGTGCTCTCGGCGTGCTCCTCCATCATCGAGAAGTGGTCGCCAGCGGTGTCCACCGCGCTGTGCTCCGGCGCCCAGGTGGAGCGCCAGTCCTCCCGGTGGCGCCAGTTCGGCAGCGGCTCGGTGGCGCGCACCAGCAGGGTGGGCGTGCCGACCGGCTGCGGCCGCCACTCGGCGAACAGCCGGAAGTAGCCGGCCATCGCGGTGAGCCGGACGTCGCCGAGCGCCCCGAAGCCGCCCGCGGCGGCACCGGCGTCCTCCGCTGCCCCGCCCTCCGGCGCGCCGGCCCCGAGGCGGGCCTGCACACCGTTGAGGGCGTTGCCGTCCAGCGGGTAGATGTCGATCAGGACCAGCGCCTCGGGCCGCACGCCGCGCCGCTCCAGGTGGCTGACCAGGGAGTGCGCCAGCATGCCGCCGGAGGAGTGCGCGGCGAGCACGAACGGCCGGTCGCCGGTGTGCGCGAGCAGCGCCCGGGCGTGCGCCTCGGCCAGCACCTCGACGGCGGCCGGCAGCGGCTCCCCCGGCACGAAGCCCGGTGCGGGCAGCACCGAGACGTCGCGCACGTCGCGCAGGGCGGCGGCGAAGCGCGCGTACTCGTGCGGGCCCGACATCGGCAGGATCGACGGGATGCAGACCAGCTCGGGGCCGCCGTCGCCCTTCGCCAGCCGGACCACGTCCAGCTCGCCTTCGAGCTGCTCGGGCGACTCGAAGGACGGCCGGAACTCCGAGGCGCTGGTGAGGAGTTGGATGAACTCCTGGAGCCGGCCGAGTTCGCCCGCCCGGCGCGCCATGGCGCCGAACACGCTCTCCGGCTCCCGGACCTGCGCCGTCTCCTCGGCGCGCGCGGAGGCCGCCCCGAGGGACCGGGTGAGGTAGGCCGCCAGCGCCTCCGGCGTGGGGTTCTCGAAGGCCACCGTGGCGGGCAGCCGCACCCCAGCCGCCGCACCGAGCCGGTTGCGCAGCTCGACGGCGCTGAGCGAGTCGAAGCCCATCTCCAGGAACCGGCGGGTGGGCGGCACCGCCTCGGCGTCGGTGTAGCCGAGCACCAGCGCCGCCTGGGTGCGGACGTACTCCAGCACGATCGCCCCGCGGTCCTGCTCGGTGGCCCCGGCCAGCCGCTCGGTCAGCGAGGGCCCGTCCGCGCCCTGGCCGCCCTCCGTACGGCGGACGACCGGCTTGACCAGGCCGCGCAGCAGCGGCGGCAGCGCCTCGGGCCCGGCCTGGCGCAGCGCCGGGAGGTCGAGCCGCATCGGCACCAGCACCGCCTGGCCGGCGCCGAGCGCCACGTCGAACAGCCCGAGGCCCTCCTCCGAGGTGAGGCCGGGGATGCGGTTGCCGGTACGGGCCGCGGCCAGCTCGCCGTTGGCCTCGCCGATGGCGCCGAGGCTGTCCAGCCACAGGCCCCAGGCGAGCGAGGAGGCCGGCAGGCCGGCCGCCCTGCGCCGCTGGGCGAGCGCGTCGACGAAGGCGTTGGCGGCCGCGTAGTTGGCCTGGCCCGGGTTGCCCATGATGCCCGCGGCCGAGGAGAACAGCACGAAGGCCCTGAGGTCCAGGCCCTCGGTCAGCTCGTGCAGGTGCAGCGCCGCGTCGACCTTGGGGCGCAGCACCTTCGCCAGCCGCTCCGGGGTGAGCCCGTCGACGGTGCCGTCGTCCAGCACGCCGGCGCTGTGCACCACCGCGGTGAGCGGGCGGTCGGCGGGCACCGACGCCAGCAGTGCCGCCAGCGCCTCCCGGTCGGAGGTGTCGCAGGCGGCGATCTCGACGCGGTCCGCGCCGAGGCCGGTCAGCGCGTCGGCGAGTTCCCGGGCGCCCTCCGCGGCGAGGCCGCGCCGGCTGGTGAGGAGCAGGCTGCGCACCCCGTGGACGGTGACCAGGTGACGGGCCACCAGGGCGCCGAGGGTGCCGGTGCCGCCGGTGATCAGGACGGTGCCGTCCCGGTCGAGCAGCGGCCCGGCGGCCTCCTGCCCGGCCTGCCCGGCTTCCTCGGCCTGCTCAGTCTGCTTTGCCTGCTCGGCCTGCTCCGCGGCCACCGGCATCCGGACCAGCCGCGGGGTCAGCGCGGTGCCCGCGCGCAGCGCCAGCTCCGGCTCGCCGGAGGCGACCGCGGCGAGCAGCGCCCCCTCGGAGGCCTCGTCGGAGTCGACCAGCACGAACCGCTCCGGGTTCTCGGTGCGCGCGGAGCGCAGCAGGCCCCACACCGGAGAGGCGGCCAGGCCGGGGACGTCCTCGTCCGCGCCGGTCGGGACGGCGTTGCGGGTCACCGCGACCAGCCGGGTGTCGGCCAGCCGCTCGTCGGTGAGCCAGGCCTGCACGGCGGCCAGCGCGTCCAGCGCGGCCCGGTGCGCGGCCTCACTCAGGGCGTCCGCACCGGCCGGGGCGACCGCGGGACCGAAGGAGGCGAACACCAGCTCGGGAGCACGCTCCCCGGCGTCCAGGGCGGCGGTCAGCGCCGCCAGGTC
>NZ_MSJQ01000231.1 GCF_014596515.1 Streptomyces sp. CBMA156 | reverse complement strand
CGGCGTGCACGCCGGGCAGCGCCAGCGCGGCCGAGGTGTCGATGCCGCGGATCCGCGCGTGCGGGTGCGGCGAGCGCAGCACCGCGCCCCACAGCAGCCCCTCGGCCCACAGGTCGGCGGCGTACGGGTAGATGCCGAGCGCCTTGGGCAGCGCGTCACTGCGCAGCGGGGAGCTGCCCAGGCCGGTCGGCTCCGGCGTGCCGCCCTCGCCGCCGTCCTGCTGGAGTGCTGCGCCGATGTCGGTAGGCGACGTCATGATGCGTGGTCGTCCTCGGGGAGCCGGATGCCGTGGGCGGGGGTGGCCCCGTACGGGACGCCGGCCGGGGCGCCGCCCTCGGCCGGGGCACCGTGCGGGTGCGGGGCGGCGTACGGGGTGCCGTGCGGCGGCGTGCCGTCGTGGGCGGTGCCGGGCAGCGGGGTGCCGTGCGCGGGGGTGGGCTCGTAGACCGGGGCGTCGTACCCGGTGTCGTAGCCGTTCTGCTGCTGGTGGCCGTCCGGGTAGGGCAGGTAGGTGCCGTGCGCGGGGGTGGCCTGGTACGGCTGTTCGGGGTAGCCCTGCGGCGGGTAGTACACCTGGTCGTCGGCGGCCTGGGCGGGGATGGCGTCCCGGATCGGGGCCAGCACGGTGGTGTCGTACACGCCGGTGTCGTAGCCGCCCTGGGGGTCGCCGTACGGCGGCGCGGCCGGGGTCTGCTCGACGCCCTGGGCTCCGGCGGGGTGCTGTCCGACGTGCCGGGGGCCGGTGGCGTGCGCGTCCGGGTGGGGCCCGGCGGACTGCTGCGGGACGTGCTCGATCCAGGCCTCGGCGTCGGTGTAGACCGGCGGTTCGACGGGCTGGTCCGGCTCGGCGGGCCCGTCCGCCCGCCCTTCGGCGGCCGTTCCGGCGGACACCTCGGCCGCTTCGGCGGCCTCCTCCGCCTCCAGCGCGCGGGCGTCCGCGACGGTCTGGACGGCGGCCAGCACGCCCCGGTAGCCGGTGCAGCGGCAGAGGTTGCCGCAGAGCGCCTGGCGGGCCTCGACCTCGGTGGGCCGGTGGTTGCGCTGGAGCAGGTCGTGCACGGCCATCGCCATGCCGGGGGTGCAGTAGCCGCACTGCACGGCGCCGGAGGCGGCCAGCGCCTGCTGGACGCCGCTCGCGCCGCTGGCGGCCGACAGGCCCTCGACGGTGCTGATCTCGCTGTCCGCGGCCAGCGCGGCGGGCACCAGGCAGCCGGCCACCAGCTGGCCGTCCACCTGCACCGAGCAGGCCCCGCACTCGCC
Organism: Streptomyces sp. CBMA156; assembly: GCF_014596515.1. Classification (GTDB taxonomy): domain Bacteria; phylum Actinomycetota; class Actinomycetes; order Streptomycetales; family Streptomycetaceae; genus Kitasatospora. Next base: position 18,265 of record NZ_MSJQ01000231.1, on the reverse strand, counting down.
CTGCTCGCAGCCGTCCTTGGCGCCGGCCAGGCCGAGCCGCTCGCGCAGCACGTAGAGCAGGCTCTCGCCGATCCAGGCGTCGGTGACGGGCCGTTCGAAACCGTTGACCCGCAGCGTGTACGAGGCGCACGGGCGCAGCTCGCGGCTGACCTGCGGGGAGAGGCCGAGCGGGTCGGCGTCGAGGGTCTCGATGGGGTCTGTGCTCACTTCAGCGCCCTTCCCAGTGCCCGTCGGGCCAGCACCGATACGGTACGCCGCAGCCGAACGGCGGCCGCGGTCGGCCCCTCGGTCACGGCCTCCCAGGCGCCCTCGGCGCCGTAGTTGTCGGGGACGCAGGCGGCGGCCGCGTACTCGCCGAAGGCCACGGTCGCGGCCGGGTCGATCTCCCGGCTGCCGTCCCAGTCGATGCAGCCGGCCACCCAGGCCTCGGCCTCCAGCGGGCGCAGCGGCACCGGTGCGACGGCTCCGACGGCGCAGCGCACCGAGCGCCGGGCCGGGTCGAGGACGAGGGCGACGGAGGCGGTGGCGCGGGCCGGGCCGCTGCGGCCGGTGGCCTTGAGGAAGACCTGCGGGGCGTGCAGCAGCGGGACCCGCACCCAGGTGAGCAGTTCGCCGGGGCGCACCGGGTCGAGTCCGGTGAGCAGGTGACTGACCGGCACCTCGCGGCTGCCGCCGGCTCTGGTCAGGGTGACGCTGGCCTCCAGCGCGGTGAGCACCGGGAGGGTGTCGCCGGCCGGGGCGGCGGTGACGATGTTCCCGCCGAGGGTGCCGACGTTGCGGACCTGCGGCGGTCCCGCGGTGCGGGCGGCGTCGGCGAGCGCGGGGATGAGCGCCGCGAAGTCGGGGCGGTCCATCCGGGCGTGGGTGAGTCCGGCGCCGAGGACGGCGGTGCCGCCGTCCTCGTAGCGCCAGCCGCGCAGTTCGGTGATCCGGCCGAGGCCGACCAGGGCGGCGGGTCGCAGCCGGCCGGCGTTGACGGCCTCCATCAGGTCGGTGGCTCCGGCCACCGGTACCGCGGCCGGGGCGGCGGCCAGCGCGTCGACGGCCTCATCGAGGGAGGCCGGCAGCATGATCGTCCGGTTCACCTGGGTCCCACCGTGCTCCACTTGCTCATCGATCGCCTGCCGCCCGCCGGCCTACGGCCGTGCCGTCCTGCGTCAGCAGCCCGGCCTGGCCCGTAGGGTACGGGCGATCGGGCCGGGTTGGGCAACTCTGGCACACAATGCTCGATGATCACTTCGGGGCCGGTGAACGGGGCTGCCCGATTGGGACTGATACCGGGCGGTATCTGCCCCGACCCGGTCCGGGCCAGGGCAGATGTTCATCTCTTCTTGACGTCGGATGACCGCTCAGAAGTTCCCGGTGAGTAGGACTAACGGACCGGCGGCGGGCCCTCCAGCGGACGGCCGACCACCCCGGGCCGGCGCTGCCAGGGGTGCGGCCCGTCGGCCGGGCGGTACTCGACGCCGAGCGCGTCCAGCGCCTTCAGGTGCGTCGTCAGCCGCTGCTCGAACCCGGCGAAGTCGCGCGCGGCCGGCTCGGTGGGCAGCTCGGACCAGGCGACCTCGGCGAAGGCCACCAGCCGGGGGAAGGCCCGATAATCGATGTCCCTGGCGCTGTCCGTGAACTCGCTCCACAGGTTGGCCTGGGTGCCGATCACGTGCCGGGCGGCGGACTCGTCCAGCTGCCCGGGGACCGGCTCGAACCGGTAGACGTCCTCCAGGGTGCGCACGAAACCGATCGGGATCGGCTCGTCCGGCCCGTCCGCCTGCCGGTGGTCGAAGTAGACGTGCTGCTCGGGGCACATCACCACGTCGTGCCCGGCCTTCGCGGCGGCGACCCCGCCGCCGAAGCCGCGCCAGGAGGCGACGGCGGCGCCCGGGGCGAGCCCGCCCTCCAGGATCTCGTCCCAGCCGATCAGCCGGCGGCCGCGCTCGGCCAGCCAGCGGTCGAAGTGCCGGATGAGGTGGCTCTGCAGCTCGTCCTCGTTGGCCAGGCCCAGCTCGCGGATCCGCTCCTGGGCGGCCACGCTGTCCTTCCACTGCTCCTTGGGGCACTCGTCGCCGCCGAGGTGGATGAACTCGGACGGGAACAGCTCCAGGACCTCCTCCAGCACACCCTCGAAGAAGCGCAGGGTCGCCTCGGAGGCGTTGAGCACGTTGTGGCTCACCCCCCAGTCGGTCCAGACCCCGAGCGCGGCGGTGTCCACCACGTCGGAGTTGCCCAGCTCGGGGTAGGCGGCGACGGCGGCCTGGGTGTGGCCCGGCAGGTCGATCTCCGGGACGACGGTGATCCCGCGCGCGGCCGCGTAGGCGACGATCTCGCGCAGGTCGTCCTGGGTGTAGTAGCCGCCGTGCGGGCGGTCGTCACGGCGCTGGGCGGCCCGGTAACCGACCATCGAGCGCTCCCGCCAGGCACCGCGCCCGGTCAGCCTCGGATAGCGCCTGATCTCCAGCCGCCAGCCCTGGTCGTCGGTCAGGTGCAGGTGCAGCACGTTGAGCTTGTGCGCGGCCAGCAGGTCGACGAAGCGCAGCACGTCCGACTTGGGCAGGAAGTGCCGGGCGACGTCGAGCAGCACCCCGCGCCAGCCGAACCGGGGGGCGTCCTCGATGTCGGCGCCGGGCAGCACCCAGCCCTCGCGGCGCAGCGGCGAGCGGCGGTAGGCGTCCGGCCCGAGCAGCTGCCGCAGGGTCTGCGCGCCCCACACCGCACCGGCCGGGCCTCCCGCGGCGAGCAGGACGTGGCCGGGGCGCACCGTGAGCCGGTACGCCTCGGCGGCCAGCGCGTCGTCCAGGACCAGCTCGATTCCCTCACCCGGACGGCCCGGGCCGAGCGGCAGCCCGGTGGCGGCGGACAGGGTGGCCCGCAGCCAGCGCTCGGCGTCGGCCAGCGCGGGGGAGGCGGTCAGCGTGGTGGCGGCGTCGAGCGGGAAGTCCTCGTCCGGGCGCCGGACGGCACTGGAGGGTGCGGGAATGAGGTCCATTCCGACATCCTGCCCACGCCCCGAACGATCGGCATAGACCACCCTCGAAAAGCAGTGCTATGCAAAACGGCGTTGTGCGTGACGCCGCGGAGCCCCTCGGACTACTTGTTCTCCCCGTCGCCGTCCTTCGGCTTGCCGATGCCGTCGTAGATCTCCTTGCACATCGGGCAGACCGGGTACTTCTTCGGGTCGCGTCCCGGCACCCACACCTTGCCGCAGAGCGCCACCACGGGGGACCCGGAGAGCGCGCTCTCCATGATCTTGTCCTTCTGGACGTAGTGCGCGAAGCGCTCGTGGTCGCCGTCGCCGTGGGACACCTGGGGGACGGGCTCGACCAGGGTGCCGGTGCCGAGGCCGCGCTCGGGCTCAAGAGTGCTCATGGGTGCCAAGTCTATGGGCGCCTCCGGAAACCCGGCCAGTATCGCGCCGCCGGGCCCCCGGCTCAGTTCATCGTCGGGTCCTCCGGATAGGTCGCCAGCAGGGCCAGCGGCCCGCGCTGGCGGCGCAGCACCGAGCGCCACAGCCGCTCCGGCTCGGGGCTGGAGACGTCCCCCGGCTCGCAGTCCACCAGGTACCAGGCGCCGCTCTCCAGCTCCGTCTCCAGCTGCCCGGGCGACCAGCCCGCGTACCCGGCGAAGATCCGCAGGCTGCCCAGCTCGCCGGCCATCACCTCGGGCGGCGCCTCCAGGTCCACCAGGCCGATCGCGCCGTGCACCCGGCGCCAGCCGAGCGGCTCGGCGGTGCCCGGCTCCCCCGGCGCCACGGCGAGGCCGAGCGCCGAGTCCAGCGCCACCGGGCCGCCCTGGAACACCACGGCCGGCCGGCCGACGAGTCTGTTCCAGCCGTCCAGCACACTGCCCACCTCGACCGGCGTCGGCCGGTTGAGGACCACGCCGAGCGCCCCCTCGGCGTCGTGGTCGAGGAGCAGCACCACCGCCCGCGCGAAGTTCGGGTCGGTGAGCATGGGCGTCGCGACGATCAGACGGCCGGTGTGGGACCGGCCTCCGTGCGAATGGGCCGCCGTCATGCCCACATGATCCCGCAGAACGGCACCGCTCGGACACCGCAACGCCCGGAAACCCGCCACGCCGGACGAACACCCGTACGGCCGCACCGGCGGGCGCCTACGGGCCCGGAGAGAGCACCATCACGGGAGAGGCTCACGGGAACCAACGGCGCGCCTACTACCATCTACGTCTGGTGGACGCCTCTCTACGGTGCCGACTCGGTTTCGCCGGGGGCCCGAACGCGCCCGTACGACCGGTCCACCACCGGCTCTCTCCCGGAGCCCTCCCCCCGACTCCTCTGGCACCCCGGATTGCGAGAACGATGACCGACGACGTCCTGCTGGTCCACGGCGGAAACCCCCTCGAAGGCGAGATCCGCGTCCGCGGAGCGAAGAACCTGGTTCCCAAGGCCATGGTCGCCGCCCTCCTCGGCCAGGGCCCCAGCAGACTGCGCAACGTCCCGGACATCCGTGACGTCAAGGTGGTCCGCGGCCTGCTTCAGCTGCACGGCGTGACCGTGCGCACCGGTGACGAGGAGGGCGAGCTGATCCTCGACCCCTCGCACGTCGAGAGCGCCAACGTGGCCGACATCGACGCGCACGCCGGCTCCTCGCGGATCCCGATCCTGTTCTGCGGCCCGCTGCTGCACCGCCTCGGCCACGCCTTCATCCCCGGCCTGGGCGGCTGCGACATCGGCGGCCGCCCGGTCGACTTCCACTTCGAGGTGCTGCGCCAGTTCGGCGCCAGCATCGAGAAGCACCCGCAGGGCACCTACCTGGTCGCCGCGCAGCGCCTGCGCGGCACCAAGATCGAGCTGCCCTACCCCTCGGTCGGCGCGACCGAGCAGGTGCTGCTCACGGCCGTCCTGGCCGAGGGCGTGACCGAGCTGCGCAACGCGGCCATCGAGCCGGAGATCGTCGACCTGATCTGCGTGCTGCAGAAGATGGGCGCGATCATCACGCTGGGCACCGACCGGACCATCCTGATCACCGGTGTGGACGAGCTGAACGGCTACAACCACCGCGCGCTGCCGGACCGCCTGGAGACCGCCTCCTGGGCCTGCGCGGCGCTCGCCACCAAGGGCGACATCTACGTCCGCGGCGCCCGCCAGCTGGAGATGATGACCTTCCTCAACACCTTCAGGAAGGTCGGCGGCGCCTTCGAGGTGGACGACGAGGGCATCCGCTTCTGGCACCCGGGCGGCGAGCTCAAGGCGATCGCCCTGGAGACCGACGTGCACCCGGGCTTCCAGACCGACTGGCAGCAGCCGCTGGTGGTCGCCCTGACCCAGGCCACCGGCCTGTCCATCGTCCACGAGACGGTGTACGAGTCGCGGCTGGGCTTCACCGGCGCGCTGAACCAGATGGGCGCGCACATCCAGCTGTACCGCGAGTGCCTGGGCGCCACCCCGTGCCGCTTCGGCGCCCGCAACTTCCTGCACTCCGCGGTCGTCTCGGGCCCGTCCAAGCTGATCGGCTCCGAGCTGGTCATCCCGGACCTGCGCGGCGGCTTCTCGTACCTGATCGCGGCGCTGGCGGCCGAGGGCACCTCGACCGTGCACGGCATCGACCTGATCAACCGCGGCTACGAGAACTTCATGGACAAGCTGCGCGACCTCGGCGCCCACGTCGAGCTGCCGAGCGAGCAGCTGGTCGACGCCTGACGGGCCGGGTCACCGGAACGCCCGAGAGGCCGGGCTCCCCAGCGGGGAGCCCGGCCTCTCGGGCGTTCAAGGGGTGGCTCAGGCAGCGCCCTTGGCGGCTTCCTTCAGCTTGGAGCCGGCGCTCACCTTGGCGCTGTAGCCCGCGGCGATCTGGATCGGCTCGCCGGTCTGCGGGTTGCGGGCGGTGCGGGCAGCGCGGTGGGTGCGCTCGAAGGTCAGGAAACCGGGGATGGTGACCTTCTCGTCGCCCTTGGCGACGACCTCGCCGACGATCTCGGCGAAGGCGGCCAGAACGGCGTCGGCGTCCTTGCGGGTCACCTCGGCGCGCTCGGACAGCGCGGCCACCAGCTCACTGCGGTTCATGTGTACTCCTGTGGTCTGTTCGCTTGCGGTGTGCGGGGGCCCATCGGTGCTCCCACCGGGGGGCACCCGGATGGGCCGCAGGTCCGCACACTGTGCTCATGCAGGCAATGCGTGGTCACGGGCCGGATCCGCACCCGGTGCCGTGCGCCGGAACCGTCGAAGGCCCGCCCGCCTGCCTGGATACGAATCCTGCCCCGACCGGCCCCGAGAAAGCCAATCGGGCCCCGGCCGAGCCACCCCAACATCGCCCGCCCGTTGGAGGTGTGACGCTCCGTCGGCTCCGGCGGACCGGGCGCGGGCGGCGGTCGGGACGACACGCCGGAAGACCAGGGGGACGTTCCGTACTTGTCGGACACGCCTGCCCCGTGCAGAGCTACGGTACGCCCTAGGACTGACAAGCCCAAACACGCCCCTCGCCCTTGTGTCGCAAGGGTTCGGGGCGGGACTGGGCGGGTATGACCGCTATTCGCACATTTGAGCGATCCGTGACGGGTCGCCCGATGCCTCCGTCAGAGCTTGACGACGGGGAAAGCGGCCGTGTCGAGGGTGCCGACGATGCCCGGGGTCGGACGGGCCGGTGCGGGGGCCTCCTGGGCACCGGCCAGGGCCGCCTCGCGCACGGCGGCGGCGACGGTCTTGGCCACGTCCTTGTGGAACACGCTCGGGATGATGTAGTTGGCGTTCAGCTCGTCGTCGGCCACGGTGGTGGCCAGCGCCCGGGCGGCGGCGATCATCATCTCGGTGTTGACCGTACGGCTCTGGGCGTCCAGCAGGCCGCGGAAGACACCCGGGAAGACCAACACGTTGTTGATCTGGTTCGGGAAGTCGCTGCGGCCGGTGGCGACCACGGCGGCGGTCTGCCGGGCGATGGCCGGGTCGACCTCCGGGTCCGGGTTGGCCAGCGCGAAGACGACCGCGTCCGGCGCCATGGTGGCCAGGTCGTCGCCGTCCAGGACGTTCGGGGCCGAGACGCCGATGAAGACGTCGGCACCCGCCACGGCCTCCTTGAGGGTGCCGGTGCGGCCCGAGCGGTTGGTGTGCTCGGCGATCCAGCGCAGGCTGTCGTCGAGGTCCCCGCGGCCCAGGTGGACCACGCCGTGGACGTCCGCCACGGTGGCGTGCTCGACGCCGGCGGCCATCAGCAGCTTGAGGATCGCGGTGCCCGCCGCGCCGGCGCCCGACATCACCACGCGGATGTCGGCGATCTCCTTGCCGACCACCTTCAGCGCGTTGGTGAGGGCGGCCAGCACCACGATCGCGGTACCGTGCTGGTCGTCGTGGAAGACCGGGATGTCCAGGGCCTCGCGCAGCCGGGCCTCGATCTCGAAGCAGCGCGGCGCGGAGATGTCCTCCAGGTTGATCCCGGCGAAGCCGGGGGCGATCGCCTTGACGATGGCGACGATCTCGTCGGAGTCCTGGGTGTCCAGGCAGATCGGCCAGGCGTCGATGCCGGCGAAGCGCTTGAACAGGGCGGCCTTGCCCTCCATGACCGGCAGCGCGGCCTCCGGGCCGATGTTGCCCAGGCCCAGCACCGCCGAGCCGTCGGTGACGACGGCCACGCTGTTGCGCTTGATGGTCAGGCGGCGGGCGTCCTCGGGGTTCTCCGCGATCGCCATGCAGACCCGGGCGACGCCCGGGGTGTAGATCATGCTGAGGTCGTCACGGTTGCGGATCGGCAGCTTGGAGGACATCTCGATCTTGCCGCCGAGGTGCATCAGGAAGGTGCGGTCCGAGACCTTGCCGATCGACACGCCGTCGATCGTGCGCAGCTTCTCGACGATCTCCTCGCCGTGCGCGACCGAGGAGGCCGCCACCGTGACGTCGATCCGCAGCGCCTCCAGGCCGGAGGCGGTGACGTCGAGACCGGTCACCGACCCGCCGGAGGACTCCACGGCCGTGGTGATCGCACTGACGGCGTTGCCCCTGGCCGGGACCTCCAGCCGTACCGTGATCGAGTTGGAGACACTGGGCACCGTCGCCATCGACGCTTCCTTCTTCCGTCTGTCCCGCAGGCTCAACATTTTGTTGAAGGCATCGCCTGCGCATGCTAGGACTCGATCGTCGCACCTTCCAAGGGGTAGCCAGAAATAACGTTCATTGAGTGTGCGGATCCGACAATCCCACCCGAACGCCGCCGGGCTCCCGCCGCTCACTCCTTGCCTCCTCCGGCCGATGCGTTACATTGGACGGGACACCGGCTCGATCCAAGCCCCCGGGCCCAACCTTCGTCCCTTCGAGGGACCACTTGCCGCGAGGCGAGCATGGCGGGTCGGTGTCATCAACGTCTGAAGGCCCCTCACCGACCGGTGAGGGGCCTTCGTGCTGCGGTCCGTCAGCCGTGCAGCAGCGCGGGCACGCCGGCCGCGTCCGGCAGGTCGTCCGGACCGGAGAGCACGGTCAGCCGCTGGGTCGCGCGGGTCAGCGCCACGTACAGCACCCGCAGGCCCGCCTCCGACTCGCCGGCGATGCCGGTCGGGTCGGCCACCACGGTCGCGTCGTACTCCAGGCCCTTGGCCTCCAGACTGCCCAGCACCACCACGCGCTCGCCCAGGCCCTCGGCCCAGCCCGCCGCCTCGGCCCTGCGGTCCATCGGCACCACGATCGCCACGGTGCCGTCCACCTCGGTCAGCAGCCGCGACAGCTCGGCCCTGGCGGCCTCGCCGAAGGCCTCCGGCGAGGGGTCGGTGACGGCCGCGAAGCGCGGCTCCACGCCGACGTGGCGCACCGCGCTCGGCGAGGGGGTGCCCGGTGCGGCCAGCGCCAGCACCTTGGCCGCCACCTCGGCGATCTCGGCCGGGTTGCGGTAGTTCACGGTGAGCGTGAAGCGGCGGCGCGGCTTGCCGGCGAGCACCTCGTCCAGCGCGCCCTGGGCCTCCTGCGGGAACGGCCAGGAGGACTGTGCCGGGTCCCCGACGATCGTCCAGGTGGCCATCCGGGCCCGCCGGCCGATCATCCGCCACTGCATCGGGGTGAGGTCCTGCGCCTCGTCCACGATGACGTGCGCGTACTCCTTGCGCTCGACCGGCAGGCTGTCGCGCCGGCGGGCGCTGCGGTCGGCGAAGGTGGTGACCTCCTCCAGGCCGCTCAGCAGGTCCACGGCGTCCACCTCGCGGAACTTCGGGCGGGCCGGCTCGCCGAGCAGCACCTGGAGCTCGTCGATCAGCGCGACGTCGTGCGCGGACAGCGCGCCCTCGCCCGCCGCCGACAGGTGGCGCCAGGAGGCGGCCAGCAGCCTGGCCTCGTCCGGGGCGACGGCCCTGCGGGCGATCCGGTTGGTGTGCCGGTGCTGGCGCAGCGTGCCGAGCACCCGGCGCGGGGTCACGGCCGGCCACCAGGCGTCCAGGAAGTCCAGGAACGAGGCCTCGTCCGAGACGTACTCGTCGAAGGACTCCTTCTCCTCCTGGCGCTGCTCGCGGGCGTAGTGGTCGGCGGGCTTCGGCAGGTCCCTGGTGGCCTGCTGCCACAGGGCGTCCAGCAGCAGCCGGCGGGCGCGCGGGCGCAGCAGGTTCAGCGGAGTGCCGCCGGAGCCCACCACGTTGCCGCGCACGGCCTTCAGCCGGCCGGCGTCCAGCTTCAGCACCTCGCCGCGGGCAACCACCTTCAGCTCCTGGGGGGCGCCCAGCTCCAGTGCCGCCCGGGCGGCCCGGCGCAGCAGCTGCACCATCCGGGCCGAGCCCTTGACCCTGGCCGCCTCGGGGGTGTCGTAGGTGCCCGCCTCGATGCCGTCCACCAGCGAGCCGACGGCCCGGATGGCGACCTGGCCCTCCTCGCCGAGCGAGGGCAGCACGCCCTCGGTGTAGGAGACCAGCAGCGGGGTCGGCGAGACCACCAGGATGCCCCCGGCGTAGCGGCGGCGGTCCTGGTAGAGCAGGTAGGCGGCGCGGTGCAGGGCGACCGCGGTCTTGCCGGTGCCGGGGCCGCCGGTGACCAGGGTGGCGCCCGCGGCCGCGGCGCGGATCACCTCGTCCTGCTCCCGCTGGATGGAGGAGACGATGTCGCGCATCGAGTGGCTGCGGGCGCGGCCCAGCGAGGCCATCAGCGCGCCGTCGCCGACCACGGCCAGCTCCTCGCCGTCCAGGGTCGGGGTGAGGTCGGGACGCAGCAGGTCGTCCTCGACGCCGATCACCTTGCGGCCCTTGGAACGGATCACCCGGCGGCGGATCACCCGGCCTGGCTCGACCGGGGTGGCGCGGTAGAACGGCGCGGCGGCGGGTGCGCGCCAGTCGATCACCAGCGGACCGTACTCGGCGTCCAGCACGCCGAGGCGGCCGATGTGCAGGGTCTCGGCGACGGCCGGGTCGGCCCGGTCGAGCGGGGTGTCCGACGGGATGCCGTGCTCCTCGGGGGCATCCGCCCGTTGGAGGTCGATCCGGCCGAACAGGAAGTCCTCGAACTCGTTGTTCAGGCGTTGGAGGTGGGCGCCGGCCCGGTAGACCTGGGCGTCCCGCTCGGCGAGCGCGCCGGGAGTACCGACCTGGACCCGCTTGGCGGCGTCCTCCAGGATGTACTCGGCCTCGGCGAGCTTCTCCTCCAACCGGTGGTAGACGGTGTCGAGGTGCTGCTGCTCACCGGCGATCTCGCGTGCGCGGACGGTCTCGTGGTCGGTGGCGGGGGTGGTGGGCGTGTTGCTCTGCATGGCCTCGGTGGTAGCGGCGGAATCCGGCTCCGGAAAACGAGCGGACGGATGATCCTACGCCGCGACCCCCCGGCCGCGCTGCTCCGGAGCGGACAAAAGTCGAAGGCCGCCCTCCGCTGAGCGGTGGACGGCCTTCGACATGAACATGGGGTGGTGGAGATGCCGGGAATCGAACCCGGGTCCAGTGGAGTTAATTCAGGGCTTCTCCGAGCGCAGTCCGCTGTGCTTTTCTCGGCCCTGGCGGTCACACGGACAAGCCGCCAACAGGCCCAGCTGCTGTTTGATTTCCCATCCACCCTCGCAGCCCGGGCGGACGGTTGAGTTCCCTAGATTATGCCAGGGTCCGGGTCGGGAACTCCCCGGTCTGACACCCAAGCGCTATCGGTGCTTATTAGGCAGCGAGAGCGAACTGCTGGGAATCGCGCTTAGAGTTGGCGATTATTTTTTTGCGACACGTGGTTTACGAGATCATTGCCGCGTTCCTCGGCTCGCTTCCCCTGTTTCAACATCCCCTGTCGAAACCGATCATCCCCATGTTTTTTTGAGAAACAGCTCGGACGGTGATCGTCCGTGTTGCTTGGGCCATACTACGCGAGGCGACGGGCGAGGGTCCAGCGGATTAACCCTGGCGGCGCCGGGCAGCCGCCACCGCGCGGGCCGTCTCGCGGGTGTCCTGCTTCTCCCGCAGCGTCTGGCGCTTGTCGTAGAGCTTCTTGCCGACCGCGAGCGCCAGTTCGAGCTTCACCCGGCCGTCCTTGAAGTACAGCGAGAGCGGGACCAGGGTGTGACCCGCGTCGCGGACCTTGGTCTCGATCTTCTGGATCTCCATCCTGTGCAGCAGCAGCTTGCGCTTGCGCCGGGCCGCGTGGTTGGTCCACGTCCCCTGGGTGTACTCGGGGATGAAGACGTTGTCGATCCACGCCTCGTGGTTCTGGATGTAGGCGTAGCCGTCGACCAGGTTGGCCCGCCCCTCACGCAGCGACTTGACCTCGGTGCCGGTGAGGACGAGGCCGCACTCGTAGGTGTCGAGGATCGTGTACTCGTGTCGCGCCTTCTTGTTCTGCGCGATCAGCTTCTGTCCGGTTTCCTTTGCCATAGCGCGGCCATTCTCGCACTTCGACGCCGGACGGGGCAGCTCCTTTAGGCGCGGGTGCCGAGCCCGGACAGCACCCGCAGGGCCAGCCCGTCGGCCTCCTCGCCGGAACCGGCCGGGACGTCGGGGGTCAGGCCGGTGCCGTCCAGGGAGCGGCCGGCCGGGGTGTGGTAGCGGCCGACGGTCAGCTCCAGCACGGCGCCGTCGGCGAGCCGGCTGGGCTGCTGGACGGTGCCCTTGCCGAAGGTCCGCGAACCCACCACCACGGCGCGGCTGCGGTCCTGGAGGGCGCCGGCCAGCAGTTCGGCGGCACTCATCGTGCCGCCGTCCACCAGCACCACCAGCGGGGTGCGCTGGTCGCCGCCGGACGGGGCGGTCAACTCCCTGGTCTCGCCGCGTTCCTGGTACGAGCCGACGGTTCCGCCGTCCAGGAAGATCCCGGCGGTACCGGCCGCCTCGTCCACCAACCCGCCGGAGTTGCCGCGCAGATCGAGCACCACGCCGGCGTGCGGGGCGCGCAGCGCGGCGCGCACCTGGTCGGCCACGCCGCTGGTGAAGCCGCGCACGGTCACCCGCAGCACGCCCTTGCCCAGCTGCTCCGCGGTGACCTGCCGGCTGTCCAGCAGCACGCGCCGCAGCCGCAGTTCGCGCACCTCGGCGCCGCCGCGCCGGACGGTCAGGGTGACCTCCGAGCCGGCCCGCCGTTCGTCGCCCTGGCCGCGCAGCCGCGCGACCACCTCGGTCACCGGCAGGCGGTCCGCCTGGTCCTGACCGATCCGCAGCAGCCGGTCGCCCGGGGCGATCCCGGCCGTGGCGGCCGGGCCGTCCGGCGCGACCTGGGCGACCTCGGTGACGCCGTCCTCACCCCGGCCGACCGAGAGGCCGACGCCCGGGTACCGGCCGTCCAGGCCCTGGCTGAACTCCGCGTACTCCTGGGCGCTGTAGTACGCGCCCCAGCGGTCGCCGCCGGCCGCGAGCAGGTGCTCGGCCTGCTGCTCGGACAGGGCGGCGCCGGCCGGGTCCGCCGGGAGCCCGCCGGCGGCCGCCGGGGCGGTGTCGGCGGAGGGGCGGTGCGGCGGACCGCCCGGATCGCCCCAGGCACCGGTGGCCGCGCCGGTCAGCAGCACGGCGCCGAACACCAGGCTGAGAGCGGCCACCTGGCGGGCCCTGCGCGGATTCTGCAGCATGTCACGGGAGTGTAGACACCGGTCCGCGCGGGACGGGCCGCAACGGTGGACCGCGGAACGCCGACGGCCCCGGACGGCGCAGTGCCGTCCGGGGCCGTCGGGGTGTCCCCGAATCAGACCTTGAGGTACTTGCGCAGCGTGAAGAACGCCGCGACGCCGGCCATTCCCATGCCCACCACGATCAGCAGCGGTATCACCGCCAGCACCGAGCCGAGCCCGATGAAGTGGATGAACTGCACCCGGTCGGCCAGCCAGTTCTGGACGAAGAAGTGCCCGCCGACCAGCAGCCCGGAGGCCATCGCGGCGCCGAGCAGCGCCGAGAAGGCCGCCTCGGCGATGAACGGCATCTGGACGTAGAAGTTCGAGGCACCGACCAGGCGCATGATGCCGGTTTCACGCCGTCGGCTGTACGCCGACACCCGGACGGTGTTGACGATCAGCAGCAGGGCGACGAAGAGCATCAGCACCATGATCACGAAGGCCGCCGTCTGGAGGCCGTTGAGCAGCCCGAACAGGTTCTCCAGGATCTTCCGCTGGTCCTCGACCGACTTGACGCCGGGCTTGCCGGCGAAGGCGCTCTGGATCACGTCGTACTTGGTCGGGTCGTTGAGCTTGACCCGCCAGGACTGCGGCATGGCGTCCGGGCCCAGGACGGAGATGAGCGGGTTGTCCGGGTTCATCTCCTTCCAGTGCTTGTACGCCTCGGCCGAGCTCTCGTACGTGGACGACTGGACCACCGAGGTCATCTTGTCCAGCTGGTCCTTGATGTCCTGGACCTGCTGGTCGGTGGCCGCGCCCTTGTCGCACTGGGGCGAGTTGCGGGCATCCGCCTTGGTGCAGAAGTAGATGCTCACCTCGACCTTGTCGTACCAGTACCCCTTCATGGAGTTCACCTGGTCGCGGACCAGGAGCGAGGAACCGGCGAGGGCGAGGGAGAGCGCGACGCTGACCACGACCGCGATGGTCATGGTCAGGTTGCGTCGGAGACCCACACCGATCTCCGACAGGACGAACTGGGCACGCATGCGGGAAACAACTCCAGGGTCGGTACTGCTCGTGGTCTGGCGGTCCGGGCCGGCGGCCCCACGGGTCAGCGCTGGTCGGTCAGTGCTGGTATCCGTAGACGCCGCGGGCCTGGTCGCGGACCAGCAGCCCCTTGTCGAGCTCGATGACGCGCTTGCGCATCTGGTCGACGATGGCCTGGTCGTGGGTGGCCATCAGCACCGTGGTGCCGGTGCGGTTGATGCGGTCGAGCAGCTTCATGATGCCGACCGAGTTCTGCGGGTCGAGGTTGCCGGTCGGCTCGTCCGCGATCAGCAGCATCGGACGGTTCACGAAGGCACGGGCGATCGCCACGCGCTGCTGCTCACCACCGGACAGCTCGCCCGGCATGCGGTCCTCCTTGCCGCCCAGCCCGACCAGCTCCAGCACCTCGGGCACCACCTTGTTGATGGCGCTCTTGGGCTTGCCGATCACCTCCAGGGCGAAGGCGACGTTCTGCGCGACCGTCTTGTTCGGCAGCAGGCGGAAGTCCTGGAAGACGGTGCCCAGCTGGCGGCGCATGTGCGGCACCTTCCAGTTGGACAGCTTGCCGAGGTCCTTGCCCAGCACGTGGACCGCGCCCGTGCTGGGCCGCTCCTCGCGCAGGCACAGGCGGAGGAAGGTGGACTTCCCCGAGCCGGACGAGCCGACCAGGAAGACGAACTCACCCTTCTCGATCTCCAGCGAGACGTTGTCCAGGGCGGGACGGTTCTGCTTGGGATAGGTCTTGGAGACGTTGTCGAATCTGATCACGGCTGCATCACGGAGGCCATCCTAGGCGGCGCCAGTCCTCGCTCGATCCGCCCCGGAGGCCCGGTCCGCGGGCGGGCGAAAGGAGGGCAGAGGGCCGCTCCCGGACTGGGACCATACGCGAATCGGCAACCGGCCCGCAGGAACCGCCCGCGACAGCGACCGGACCATGGGAGAGAATGTCCGTTTATGCCCCGAATATTGCGAGGCATCTCACAGCCCGGGAGCCGGAACCGCCGGAACCTGGCAGAGTGGAGGGAGCGACCGCGCCCGGCCGCTCCCCCGTACAGGGCAGTCCATGGAACCAAAGCCCCGTCCGGTGCGTTGGCAACAGCAGCGAGGAGGAGATCGCATGACCTGCGACCATCTGGTGTGCGCCAACTGCAACGGCCGCGTCAGCGACGGGCGTTGCCCGGTGTGCCGGGCCAACCGGGCACGGATTCAGGAGCAGCAGGGGCCGTTCGCCGCGCTCTCCCCCGCGGTGCTGCTGGCCCTGCTGGCCGGGCTGCTCGCGGTGGCGCTGATCGCGCGGCAGGCACTGGCCTGAGTTCCCCGGACGTACGAGAAGGCCCCCGACCGCTGCGGTCGGGGGCCTTCGTCGTGTCTGCTGTTACTCGCTGTGCTACTCGGCGCTGGTCTCGCGCTGCTTGCGCCAGCGGATGCCGGCCTCGATGAAGCCGTCGATGTCCCCGTCCAGCACGGCCTGCGGGTTGCCGGCCTCGTACGCGGTGCGGACGTCCTTGACCATCTGGTACGGGTGCAGGACGTAGGAGCGCATCTGGTTGCCCCAGGAGCTGCCGCTGTCCTTGAGGGCGTCCATCGCCGCCTTCTCCTCCTGGCGGCGCCGCTCCAGCAGCTTGGCCTGGAGGACGTTCATCGCGGACGCCTTGTTCTGGATCTGCGAGCGCTCGTTCTGGCAGGAGACCACGATGCCGGTCGGGAGGTGCGTGATGCGCACCGCCGAGTCGGTGGTGTTGACGCCCTGGCCGCCGGGGCCGGAGGCGCGGTAGACGTCCACCCGCAGCTCGCCCTCGTCGATGTCGACGTGGTCGGACTGCTCGACGACCGGGAGGACCTCGACACCGGCGAAGGAGGTCTGCCGGCGGCCCTGGTTGTCGAACGGCGAGATGCGCACCAGGCGGTGGGTGCCCTGCTCGACCGAGAGGGTGCCGTAGGCGTACGGCGCCTTCACGGTGAAGGTCGCCGACTTGATGCCGGCCTCTTCGGCGTACGACGTGTCGTACACCTCGGTGGGGTACCCGTGCCGCTCGGCCCAGCGCAGGTACATGCGCATGAGCTGCTCGGCGAAGTCGGCGGCGTCCACGCCACCGGCCTCGGCGCGGATGTTGATCAGCGCCTCGCGGGAGTCGTACTCGCCGGACAGGAGGGTGCGGACCTCCAGCTCCTCGACCGCCTTCTGGAGGGCGACGAGCTCGGTCTCGGCCTCGACGCGGGTGTCCGCGTCGTTCTCGGCCTCGGCGAGCTCGAACAGCACGCCCAGGTCGTCGATGCGGCTGCGCAGGCCCTCGACCCGGCGCAGTTCGCCCTGGAGGAAGGAGAGCCGGCTGGTCACCTTCTGCGCGTTCGCGACGTCGTCCCACAGGGT
This sequence comes from Streptomyces sp. CBMA156, assembly GCF_014596515.1. Lineage (GTDB taxonomy): Bacteria > Actinomycetota > Actinomycetes > Streptomycetales > Streptomycetaceae > Kitasatospora. The sequence goes on along the minus strand of NZ_MSJQ01000231.1, from coordinate 1,936 downwards.
GGGGGCGGCTGCCTCCTCCTCCAGGACCGCGATGTCGGCCCGGATCTTGTCCAGGTCGAGGACGGCCTCGATCGACCCCATGGTCGTATCGAGGTTCTTGAGCTCTTCGGAAGGATCGACGGCTGCCACGCCCCCAGGGTAATGGTTCCGGGAGTGGTCATGGCGACACCCCCGGTTCCTCCGGAGTCCCGGCCGCCGTCACACCCTGGCCGGGCCCCGGCCTCAGGGCGCCCGCGAGGCCGTGCCCGACACCGCGGGACGGGCCGGGTGCCCCTCGTCGGGGGCGGTGGCCGCGAAGGCCGTCCAGGCCGCGGCGGCGCCCGCCAGCAGCAGCACGGTGGCCAGCAGGACGGCCAGCAGCCGGCGGCGGCGCAGCAGGGCCTGGCGGTCCCGGCGGTGGCCGGGGGTGGCGCGCTGGGCGCGGGACTCGACCGCGTACGCGGCCAGCTCGTCGGCGGACGGGCGGCGCAGGCTGGTGTGGGTGTCCCGGGTGGAGTCCGGGGCGACGCCCGGCACCAGTGGGACGGCCGGGCCGCGGCGCCGCTTGTGGGCACCGGGGGCGGCGTCGATCTCGGCGTAGACGGCCTCGCCCGGGGTCAGCTGTTCCTCGGCCGGGGCGCGGCCCTGGCCGGGCACGGCGAGCACCGGCAGGCCGGCCAGCGAGGGCAGCTGCTCGCGCAGCCTGGCGGCCAGCTCGGCGGCGCGCAGCCGGGAGGCGGGGGCCTTGGCCAGGCACTCGGAGATGATCCGCCACAGACCGTCCGGGAGGCCGGGGATCGGCGGCACCTGCTCGGTGACGTGCCGGCGCAGCACCGCGCCGGTGTGGCCGCCGCCGAACGGGGTGAAGCCGGCCAGCAGCTCGTACAGCAAGGTGGCGAGGGCGTAGATGTCGACGGCGGCGCGCGGCTCCAGGCCCTCGATGATCTCGGGGGCGAGGTAGTCGGGGGTGCCGATGATCCGGGTGGCCCTGGTCCGGCGCGGGGCGTCGACCAGGCGGGCCACGCCGAAGTCGGTGAGCTTGGCGCGCGGGGCGCCGCCCGGTCCCGGGGCGGCGGCGAGGTCGAGCAGGACGTTCTCCGGCTTGACGTCGCGGTGGACGATCCCGGCGGCGTGCGCGGCGGCCAGGCCGTCGGCGACGTCGGCGATGACCGAGGCGGCGGTCTGCGGCGGCAGCGCGCCGTCCCGCTCCAGCCGGGAGCGCAGGTCGGTGCCCTGGACCAGCTCCATCACCAGGGCGAGGTCGCTGCCGTCCACCACCATGTCGCGCACGCCGACCACCCGGGGGTGGTCGAGGCTGGTCAGCGCGGTGCGCTCCTGGACGAAGCGGCCGACCAGCACCTGGTCGGCGGCAAGGTCCTCGCGCAGCAGCTTGACGGCCACCGGGCCGTCGGGCCCCTCACCGAGCCAGACCGTCCCGGCCGAACCCCGGCCGATCACCTGGTGGACGGTGTACCGGCTGCCGATCTTGCGTGCCAATGCTGCTCCGTGGGCGGCGCGGGAGCGCTCCGGGGGTCCGGCGCGCTCGGTGGGGCGGGACAACAGCGACCAACCTACGCGCCCGGAGGCCCCGCGGGGGCCGCCCGAGGGGCCCGGGGCCGGAGTCTCGGCCGAGAAATCCCACGAATTGTCGACAAAGCGTCAATATCGACGTCCGGGGCGGTCCTGAGCCCCGGTCGGCTCCGGCCCGGCCCCGGACGGCGCTACTTGCCGACGACGCTGTCCACCCAGTCGCGCGCCGAATCGAACCAGCCCACGACGTTGTCCCAGTAGTGGGGCAGCGGCGTGAAGTTCCACAGCGCCGCCCCGGCCAGGGCCAGCACCAGCAGCACCATCAGGCAGCCCTTGAAGCAGCCGAGCCCCGGGATGTACATCCGGTTGCGGCTGCGCGGGCGCGGCTCGCGGGCCGGTGCGGGCTCGCGGCGGGCCGGCGCCGGCG
>NZ_MSJQ01000230.1 GCF_014596515.1 Streptomyces sp. CBMA156 | reverse complement strand
GCCGCCGACTGCGCGCGGTGCCAGGCAACGGCCTCGGCTTCGGTGCCCTGCGCACCTTCGGCACGCCCGGGGCCCGCGAGCGCCGCGCCGCCCTGCACACCGCCTCGCTGGACCCCGGCGTGACGGAGGCGCTGCGCACCCTCGGCTCCCGGCACGGCGCCACCCTGTTCACCGTCGTGCTGGCCGCCGCGTTCGCCACGCTGCGCACCGCCTCCGGGCAGGACGACCTGGTCCTCGGCTGCGCCAGCGGCCACCGGGCCCGCCCCGAACTGCGGCGGACCGTCGGCCTCGGCGTCAACACCCTGGCCGTACGGGCGAATCCGGCCGGGGACCCGTCCTTCACGGAACTGCTCGGGTCGGTGCGCGCCGCCCTGCTCGACGCCCAGCAGCACCACGAGGTGCCGTTCGACCTCGTGGTCGAGCGGCTCGGCGCGGCCGCCCGCGGGGCCGACGGCACCCCACTGCTCTCGGTCAGCTGCGACCTGGTCCGGCCGGGCGAGCCGCTCGCGCTGCCGGGACTGGCCGCCGAGAACGTTGAACTCGACCTGGGACTGGCCAAGTTCGGGCTGGCGCTGCTGCTGGAGGACGGTCCGCGGCCGCGCGTCCTGGTCCAGCACGACCGGGACGCGCTGGACGAGGCCACCGCCGCCCGGCTCGCCGAGGCCTTCGCCGCGCTGCTCACCGCCGTGGCCGGCGACCCGGACCGGCCGCTGTCCGCACTGCCCGGAGAGCGGCTGACCGCCGCCGAACACCCGGTGGTGGCAGCCCTGTCGGCCGATCCCTCGGTGGTCGAGGCGGCCCTGGTCGAGAACCCGGACGGCCCGCCGCTCGCCTACGCGGTGGTGCGCGGCCCGGTCGCCCCGACCGGCACCGCGCTGCGGGACTCCCTGCGCGGGCGCCTGCCGGCCGCCGAACTGCCGCTCGCGGTCACGCTGGTGGACCGGTTGCCCCGCCACCCCGACGGCACCCCCGACCGCGACCGGCTGCCCGGCGCCGCCCAGGGGGCCGTCGCCCAGGGAGGCACGGGTCGTCAGGACGCGGGCCCGCTGGAGGCGGTGCGGGAGGCCTTCGGCGAACTGCTGGGCGCGACCCCGTCCGCCGACGGTGACTTCTTCGCCCTCGGCGGCCACTCCCTGGTCGCCGTCCAGCTCGCCGAGCGCCTGCGCACCCGCACCGGGCTGCCGCTCACCGGCCTCGACATCCTGGAACAGCGCACCCCGCGCGCCCTCGCCGCGCTGCTCGCCACCCGCGCGGAGGAGCGCCGCGCCGCCCTCGCCAGGACGGGTGCCCGCGCGCGGACCGGCACCCGCACCGGCACCCGCACCGGCACCGTCCTGCTCACCGGAGCCACCGGCGGAGTCGGCGCCGCCGTGCTCCAGGAGCTGATGGCGGAGGGCAGGCCGGTCCGGGTGCTGGTCCGGCCGGAGTCCGCGCACCTGCCCGCGCTGAACGGCGCCGAGGTGTCGGAGGGGGATCTCGGCGACCTCGACAGCCTGCGCCGGGCCGTCGAGGGCGTGGACGCCGTCATCCACTCCGCCTGCACCTTCACCGACCACGCCACCGACCTCGCCGCGATGCGCGCCCTGGCCGACGGGTGGCGGGGCGGCCCGTTCGTCTTCGTCAGCAGCATCGACGCGTACGGCCGCCCGGCGGGCACCGAGGTCCCCGAGGGCGGCCCCGCCGGCGCGTCGGTCACCCCGTACGGGCAGGCCAAACTGGACTGCGAGCGCGTCCTCTTCGAGGCCGCCGCCGGCCGCGGCCCGGCCACCGCCGTCCGCGCCCCGATCGTCTGGGGCCCGCACCACCGGCTGCGCGACCAGCTCCGCTGGGGCTCCACCGGCGCCCTCTTCCAGGCCGCCCTGGCCGGCAGGCCGATCGGCCTGCCGGACGCCGACCGGTGGTACGGCGCCTCCTGGGTGCACGCCGCCGCCCTGGCCCGCGCCCTGACCGCCTGCCTCACTCCTGACCACCCCGCCGCCGGCCGGGTCGTCAACGCGGTGAGCGGACACGTCTCCTGGGCCGAGTTCACCGCCGAACTGGTCCGCCTGCTCGGCTCCGCCGCCCCGATCGTCGCCGCCGCCGACGCCGACCCGGAACTGTGCCGCCCCTGGCACTACCGGGCGGACACCCTGGCCGGCCCGCTCACCCCGGAACCGGGCGAGGACTGGCGCGCCGTCCTGGCGGCCATGGTCGGCTGACCGTGCGCCGCGGGCGGAGGGGTCCGGCAGCCGGACTCCTCCGCCCGCGCCACCGGAGGTGCCGCAGCCGGGGGACGGCGATCTTCTTGACCTCAAGCTCGCTTGAGCTCCTAGCCTTCCCGTGACCGGCCATCGGATGACGGGAGCGGGCACATGATTCTTGTGACAGGAGCGACCGGGAACATCGGACGTTCCCTGCTCGGAGAACTGCACGCGCACGGCGCGGGCCCCGTCCGGGGGCTCACCCGGGACGCCGCCCGGGCCTCGTTCCCCGCGGGGGTGGCGGCGTGGAAGGGCGACTTCGCCGACCCGGCCGCCCTGGCGCCCGCGCTCGACGGGGTGCGCTCGCTGTTCCTGGTGTCCCGGCTCGGCCCCGATGCCGACATCCTCGAAGCCGCCGGCCGGGCCGGCGTCGAGCACGTGGTGCTGGTGTCCTCCATCACCGTCCTGACGCATCCGCACCTGGGCCCCGCCCGGGAGAACCTGGCCGTCGAGCGGCTGCTGGAGGACAGCGGCATGGCGTGGACGGTGCTCCGGCCGACGCAGTTCGCCTCGAACACCCTGTGGTGGGCGGCGTCGATCCGCGAGCGCCGGACGGTCCGGGTGCCGTACGCGGACACCGGGCTGCCCACGATCCACCCCGCCGACATCGCGGCGGTGGCGCGCGTGGCGTTGACCGAGCCGGGGCACCGGGGCCGGGCGTACGCGCTGACCGGGCCGGAGCGGGTGACGCCCCGGCAGCAGGCGGCGGCCATCGCGGCGGCCCTGGGCCGGGAGGTGCCCTTCGCGGAGACCGGCCGGGAGGAGGCCCACCGGCAGCTGTCCGCGGCCCTGGGCGCCGAGGCCGCGGACGCGGTGCTGGACGTGACGGGCGGGGACGTCAACGACGAGCTGCTGGCGGTGCGCGACACGGTCGGGAGGGTCACCGGGGCTGCCGCCAGGCCGTTCCACCGGTGGGTCGCCGAGAACCTCGCCGCCTTCCGCTGACGGGCCCGTTGCCCGTTGCCCGTTCCCGACCCGGCCGAGGACCCGGCCGCTCAGCCGATGGTCACCACCCGGGCCCACTCAGGCGGCTCGTCCGGCCGGTACTCCTCCTCGTTCTCGGCGTCCTCGGCGTCCTCGTCGTACCGGCTCGGCCGGGGGAACAGGCCCACCACCGTGCGGCACGACGGCGCGACCTCCGGCCAGGGGGTCTGCCCGTCCGTCAGCACCACCACCACGTCCGGCCGCGGCCGGGTCCGCAGCGCCGCCGCGAAGCCCGTCCGCAGGTCGGTGCCCCCACCGCCGATCAGCTGGACGCCCGACGCCCGGCAGACCGGCTGGACGGTGTGGGCGGCCGCGTCGCAGGAGACCACGGTGACCTGGTCCAGGCGCCCGCCGACCGCCCGGCCGATCGCCGTGACCTCCAGCAGCGCGCTGCCCAGTTCCTCGTCCGAGACCGACCCTGAGGTGTCGACGACCACCGACACCCGGGGCGGGCGCCGCCGCAGGCTCGGCAGCACCACGCCCGGCAGGCCGGTCGAGCGGCGGGACGGACGTCCGTAGCTGTAGTCCCCGCCCGTGCCCGCTCCGGAGGCCGCCGAGCGCACCGCCGCACCCAGCAGCTGCCGCCACGGCTGCGGCGGGTGGAACGCCTCCTCGGCCCACCGCTGCCAGCCCTCGGGGGCGTCGCCGGGGCGGCCCCGGATGCCCTCGGCGACCCGGAAGCGGATGGCGTCCTGCTCCTGCGGGGACAGCCCGTGGGCGCCGTCCGGGCCCAGCTCCCAGGGCCGCTCCAGGCCGTCGGCGCCGCTGCCGCAGTCCAGCCAGGCCAGCTCCCGCACGTGCAGGTCGACCCGGATGCGGTCGAGGTAGTCCTCCATCAGCTGCCCGTCCGGCAGTCCGAGGAAGTCCGGTGTCACGGCGCTCTCGGGGGTGACGAGCCCGTCGCCGAACACGTCGTCGTTGATCTCGCAGTCGGCGGCGACGTTCATCCGCAGCCGGGCGGCCGGTCCGCGCAGCCCGAGGGCCCTGGCGAGGCGGTCGCCGCGCCCGTGGTGGTCCCGCAGCAGGTGCGACACCTCGTGGACCCAGACCGAGGCGAGTTCCTCCACCGAGGTGCGGTCGACGAAGCCCGGCGAGGCGTAGCAGCGCCAGTGGCGGTCCACGCCCATCGTCGGCACCTGGCGGGACTCCACCAGCCGCAGGGCGAACAGCGCGGTCGCCAGGTACGGCCGGGCCCGGACGGCCTGGAGGCGGGCGGCGTACAGTTTGGCCACATCCAGCGCGGCGGCCCCGCTCACCTCCCGGCCCCGGCGGCAGCCCCGACCGCGACCCGGGCGGCGGCCCGGTCCGCCCGCCGGGACAGTTCCACCGCCGACGCCAGGTGCTCGATCGCCGCCGGCACGTCCCAGTCCTCCCGGCGCAGCGAGGCCAGCGTGGTGGCCGGGACGACCAGTACGTCCGGTGCCCCGGTCTCCAGCGCCCGGACCAGCAGCGCCCAGGCCGCGTCCCAGCGCTCCCGCTCCGGCCGGTTGCGCACCGCCGCGACCACCCCGTCCAGCACCGCCTGGCGCAGGTCCCCGCGCTCCGGCAGCACCGCGCCGGCCGGGTCGGCGAGCAGGTCCTCCGGGTCCGGCAGGTCCATCCGCTCCATGTGCGCCATCAGCTCCAGCCCGGGGCCGTCCCCGACCGCGCCCCGGACCAGCAACGACAGCACCTCCCGGGAGGAGCCGGCCGCGGTCGCGAAGGCGACCAGCCGCAGCGTCATGTCCCAGCTGCGCGGCGACGGCCAGGCGCCGCCGCGCCGGGTCTCGGTGGTGGGCAGCCGGTGCACCAGCTCGGGCCGGACCGCCAGCAGCCCGCACACGGCCCGCCGCGCCAGCGCGACGGCCTCCGGCAGCGCCCGCCGGTCGAGCCCGGGCAGGGTGGCCACCGGCCAGACCCCGCCGAGGCCGCGCACCACCACCTCGTGGTCGTGCGCCCACTGGAGGTGGACGAAGCGGTTGGCCAGCGGCGGGCTCAGCTCCCAGCCGTCGGCCGCCGAGGAGCGCGGGTTGGCGGCGGCCACGATCCGTATGCCGGGCGGGAGTTGCAGGGCGCCGATGCGCCGTTCCAGGACCAGCCGGAGCAGTGCGGCCTGGACGGCGGGCGGCGCGGTGGACAGCTCGTCCAGGAACAGCAGCCCGCGTCCGGCCCGCACCAGGCGCACCGCCCAGTCCGGCGGGGCCAGCGGGACGCCCTGCTGCGCAGGGTCGTCGCCGACGATGGGCAGCCCGGAGAAGTCGGAGGGTTCGTGGACGCTGGCGATGACGGTGGTCAGCGGCAGGTCCAGGGCCTCGGCGAGCTGGTTGAGCGCGGCGGTCTTGCCGATGCCGGGCTCGCCCCAGAGCAGGACGGGCAGGTCGGCGGCGACGGCCAGGGTGAGCGCCTCCAGCTGGGTGTCGGCGCGTGGTTCGGTGATGGTGTCGGCCAGCAGGTCGAGCAGCTGCCGGGCGACGTCGAGGCGGGCGGTTTCGGGCACGGGAAAGGGCATGGGAAAGGGCATGGGTGATCACCTCAAGGGGTCTGGTGCGGAAGGGTTTTCGGGCGCGCCGACGTCAGCGGAGCGAGGCCAGTCGGGGCCGGGCCCGGTAGGTGGCGTGGTGCGGACGGAGGGCGGTGCCGTCCGGGCGTGTGCCGCGGGTCGCCCGCGGCGACCGGTGGGTGACGATCCCCGGCCCGGTCAGGCCTGAGCGGTAGAGGCCGTAGGCGATCCGCCGTTCGGCGGCCGCCGCCAGCTCGTCCCGCAGCGGCCCCTCGCGCAGCACCGCCTCCGGGCCGAGCAGGGCCTCGACCAGGGCCAGTGCCCCGGCGGTGTCGCCGTGGTCCAACCGTTCGCGCACGCCGGCCAGTTCGTGCGGCCGGCGGTGCGTGAGGTCGACCGCCCGCAGGCAGGGCAGCGGGGTGCCGGACAGGGCGGCCAGCAGTTCCTCGCGGCGCAGCTCGGCCGTGTCGTGGTCGAGCGGGGCGAGCACCCCGTCGACCAGCCCGATCCGGTGCCGCGCCCCTCGGCAGTCCACCAGCCGCTGCGGCCAGGGCCGAGAGGACTCCTGCGTCCGGGTTCGGTGGCCGGGCGCCAGTGCGGCCGCCACCAGCGGATGCAGCCCGTCGGGCTGGATCGCGCCGCTGCGGAGCAGGCCGAGGTCCGGTGGCACCCAGGTCGCGGCGTCGGGCAGCAGCGGCAATGCCGAGGTGTCCCCGGAGGCCTCCGCCGTCGACCCGTCCGGCCCGAGCAGCAGCCGCCTGCGACGTCCGAGCCGCACCACGACGGGCCCGGCGGGGCGCCCGTCGGCGCGCAGCAACAGTTCGGCCTCGGCGGCCCAGCGGTCGACGGCCCAGCGGTCGACGGCGCAGCGGTCGACGGCGCAGTGCGGCGGGGGATCGCCGAGGCCGTTGCCGGGAGCGCCCGTCGGCGGACCTCCCGAACCGGCCCTGACCGCCAGTTCCGTGCTGCGCCCGGCATCCCAGAGGTGGCGGTGCAGGTCGTGGCGGAACCGTCGGCTGGGATGCGGATGCGGGTGCGGCGACCGGCCGTCGTCCTCGGAGCCGTCCCAGAGGGCCAGGGCGATCCGCTGCCCGTACTCCGCCCAGGCGGGCGGTGTGCGGACCACGAGAACGACCTGAGGCTCGCCCGGGTACCGGGCCAGCGGCACGGTGAGCCCGGGCCGCAGTAGCCCGTCGGGAGCGGTCCTCGGCAGGTGCCAGCGCAGCAGGTCGGGTGCGAGGCGGCGCAGATCGTCCCGCAGCCGGCCGGCGAGTTCCCGGCCGTGCACGCGGGCGACGTCCCGCAGCCGGAAGCCGACCTCGACGTTGGCGGCGGCACAGGCCCCGGCCCAGTCGCCGGCCAGGCGGCGGGCGGAGGCGGCTTCGATCATGGAGGGCGGCACGGCGTACTCGCGTACGCGCCGCCAGAAGGAGAGGCGGGAGTCGTTCCCGTGCGCGGGGTGAGTGGGCATCAGCACTCACACTTCGCGGACGGGACCCCCGATCTGAGAGCAGGGTGAGTGGTCATCGCGGGGAGCATAGCGCCCCGCGCCGCCGTCCGCCACACCGTTCCGCTCCCCGGCCGCGGGGGCTCAAGGGCCGCTGGAGACCGGGTCGAGACGGGTGGTTCGTGGCGGCTTGGGTGTGTTCTGGTGGACGGCGGAGGAGACGCGACGGGTCGTAGACGCTCGCGCATGGAACTGAGTGCGGAGGCTATGGTCCGCCGGCCCGCGGTGGCCTTGACTGGTGGACACGAGGACGGACACGCGGGGTTCACGGAACCCCGGCGGGTCCGCCGATCCGAACGGTTCCTACTCCGAGTGAGGGTGATCGAGATGGCTGGTGTGGTGGATCTCGCCGTCGAGTCCGGTGTCGTGCTGGTGGTCGGCGGGACGGGGAAGACGGGCCGTCGGGTGGCGGGGCGGCTGACGGCCCGGGGGTACGAGGTGCGGGTGGGGTCGCGTTCGGGTGCGGTGCCGTTCGACTGGCATGACGAGGGGACGTGGGCGGGGGCGTTGAAGGGTGTAAGTGCGGCGTATCTGACGTACTACCCGGATCTGGCGTTCCCGGGTGCGGTGGAGGCGGTGGGGGCGTTCTCGCGGTTGGCGGCGGAGCGGGGTGTGGGGCGGCTGGTGCTGTTGTCGGGGCGTGGTGAGGAGGCCGCGGAGGCGGGGGAGAAGGCGGTGATGGAGTCGGGGGCCGCGTGGACGGTGGTGCGGTGTGCGTGGTTCGACCAGAACTTCGACGAGTCGTTCTTCCTGGAGCCGGTGCTGGCGGGGGAGTTGGCGTTGCCGGTGGGTGGTGCGGTGGAGCCGTTCGTGGATGTGGAGGACATCGCGGATGTGGCGGTGGCGGCGTTGACGGAGGCGGGGCACGCGGGGGAGGTGTACGAGCTGACGGGGCCGCGGCTGTTGTCGTTCGCGGATGTGGCGGTGGAGTTGTCGCGGGCGACGGGGCGTGAGGTGCGGTTCGTGGCGGTGTCGGCGGAGTCGTACCGGAAGGTGCTGGTGGAGGCGGGGTTGCCGGCGGACTTCGCTGAGCTGTTCTCGGTGATCCTGGACGGGCGCAACGCTTCGCTGGGTGACGGGGTGCGGCGGGCGCTGGGGCGTGAGCCGCGGGACTTCGCCGACTACGCCCGGGCCGCCGCCGCCACGGGCGTGTGGAACACGTGACCATCCGCAAGGGCAACACCTGTCGCCAGTACGGCAGTTCAGTTGATCGTCGGCGCCGGGCGGCGCCGGCCCCCTGACCGACCACCCGGCCGCGGCCGGGAGCGGTGAGGAGGCCGGCGGCCCGGACGCCGGGAGGGTCCCCGCGTCGGGCGGGGACCGGGGAGACCGAAGGAATACCTATGCGCGCGAACCAGACCGCGACCCCTGCTTCCTACACCGCCGCCCAGTCCTTCACCGGCCTCGCGCCGGGCGGCACGGCCCCGGCCGTGCCCGGCACCCGGAGCAAGGCCGCCGGGCCGCTGCTGGTCGGCGCCACCATCGCGATGGGCCTGATGGCCGGCCTGTTCTTCGCCTTCGACGTCTCGGTGATGCCGGGCCTGGCGGCGGGCGACGACCGCACCTATGTGACGGCGATGCAGCACATCAACAAGGCGATCGACGGGAACGGCCTGTTCGGCCTGGTCTTCATCGGGGCGTTCCTCGCCACCGGCATCGCCGCCTGGCTCCAGCGCAAGGCCGGACAGCGCCAGGCGGCGCTGTGGGCGGCGGCCGCCACAGCGCTGTACGTGGTGGCGCTGATCGTCACCATGGGCGTCAACATCCCGCTGAACAACGAGCTGGCGGCGGCCGGTGACCCGTCCCGGATCCACGACCTCGCCGCCGTGCGGGCCAAGTTCGCGGACAGCTGGGTGCCGGTCAACATGCTCCGCACCGCGCTCTGCACCGGCGGTCTGCTCGCCCTGACCCGTTCCCTGGTGCTGCACGGCCGCGCGGGGCGCTGAACGCCGTACCCCTCGCAGGTGCCCCCGGCGGAACCCCGCCGGGGGCCTTCGCCGTTCGCGCTCACCCCGTTGACGCCGTTCCTCCGGCCGCCCGTCGCGCGGCTGGCCGATTCCGTTCGCTCGCGACCGGGGACGGGTCGCGGCGGGGGCGCCGCCGGGAGCAGACTGGCCGCGGCACGGGAGTTCCGACCGCAGGGGGCAGGCATGTCCGTACGACCCGTCAGGCGCAGGGCAGTCGGCAGGTTCAGGGCCGCGATCGGCGCGCTCGTCGTCGCCCTGGCGGCGGGCGCGGCGGTGGCCCTGCCCGCCGCGGAGGCGGAGGCGGCCGGCCCCGGGGGCGGCAAGGTGGTCTACCTGACCTTCGACGACGGCCCCAGCCCCGCCCACACGCCCAGGGTCCTGACGACGCTCGCCCGGTACGGGGTGCGCGCGACCTTCTTCGAGATCGGGCAGAACGTCGCCGCCCACCCCTCGCTGACCGCGCAGGTCGCCCGGCAGGGCCACAGCGTGCAGAACCACTCCTGGTCGCACCCGGACCTGCGCAAGCTCTCCGCCTCCGCGCTCAACTCCCAGCTGGTGGACACCGATCGGGCCATCCGCGCGCAGACCGGCCGCACCCCGACGTGCCTGCGCCCGCCGTACGGGGCGGTCAACGGCACGGTGCGCTCGAAGGCCGCGTCGCTCGGCAAGCAGGTCGTGCTCTGGTCGGTGGACCCGGCGGACTGGTCCAGGCCCGGTACGTCCGCGATCCGCTCGCGGGTGCTGAACAACGTCCGTCCGGGATCGGTGATCCTGCTGCACGACGGCGGCGGCGACCGCAGTCAGACGGTCGCCGCGCTGCCCGGGATCATCTCCGCGCTGAAGTCGCGCGGGTACGGCTTCGCCACCCTCTGCGGCTGAGTCCGGTCGGCGGCGGAGGGTGGCTCCGGTCGTGCCCGGGCTCAGCCGGGCACGACGACGGTCGGCCTGTCGGCGGTCAGCCCGTCCTCGGCTTCAGCTGTGCCCGTTGAGGATCAACGCCCAGGCGAGACAGGCCAGGGCGCCGGTCGACAGCAGGGCGCGCAGCACGTTGAACCGCACCCAGCGCGCCTCGAAGCGGCCGCGCACCCCGGCCGGGTCGGTGATCCGCTGCGCCGAACCGGCCTTGGCGAGCTCGTCGTTCAGCGGGATGTTGACCGAGCGGGTGACCCCGATCATGGCGACGTACAGCACCAGGGCGGCGATGGTCGCGGGCAGCACGTCGTGCCCGTCCGAGGGCAGGTGCAGGGCGACCGCGGCGGCGGTGGCGAGCAGGGCGCCGACGAAGCCGAGGACGAACCAGCCGTTCAGGATCGCCACGTTGACGCGCTGCATGACCTCGATGAAGGTCCGGTCCTCGACCCGTGCGAGCGCCGGCATGACCGAGCACGCGTAGGCGTAGAACAGTCCTGCGGTCAGTCCACAGGTGACAGTGGCCGCCACCAGGACGAGTGTGCGTGCCGTTTCCATCGTCGTGAGCCCCTCACTTCTCGCTGCCGGTACCGCTGTCTCGCGGTACCGGTCGCCGCGTCTCGGTCCGTACCCCCGTGGGCAGATCATCCGGCATCCGGGCGGTGTGAGCCACCTCCGTCACTCAAGAGTCCCTCAAATGACGAACCGTCAAATGATGTCCCACCGTCTACACTTGGCGACATGGACACTCTGACGGGACTTCTCGACGGCCCCAAGGCCCGCGGCGCGTTCCTGCTGCGCTCGATCCTCACCCCGCCGTGGTCGCTGCGGATCGAGGACCGGGCCCCGCTCTCGGTGGTGACGATGGTCCGCGGCGACGCCTGGATCCTGCCCGAGCGCGGCACACCGCTGCTGCTGCGTCCCGGGGACGTGGCGATCGTGCGCGGCCCGGAGCCGTACACCGTGGCCGACGACCCGGACACCCCGGTGGACGTGATCGTCGGCCCGGGCCAGGTCTGCACCAAGGACGGGGTGGACGTCTCGGAGGTGATGTCGCTCGGCGTCCGGACCTGGGGCCAGGGCCGCGAGGGCGACAAGGCCTCCTCGGTGGTGCTGTCCGGCACCTACCAGGCCGAGCACGAGATCGGCCAGCGGCTGCTCGGCTGCCTGCCCGCCCTGCTGGTCCGCCCGGCCGGCACCGGCGCCGACGACACCCTGGTGCACCTGCTGGCCGCCGAGATAGGGCGCAACGAGCCCGGCCAGGAGCTGGTCCTGGACCGCATCCTGGACCTGCTGGTGGTCTCCGTCCTGCGCTCCTGGCTGGCCGCCCCCGACTCCGGCGCCCCCGCCTGGTACCGCGCCCAGCACGATCCGGTGGTCGGCCCGGTGCTGCGGCTGATGCACGACGACCCGGCCACCGCCTGGACGGTCGCCGACCTGGCGCAGCAGGTCGGGGTCTCCCGGGCCGGTCTGGCCCGCCGCTTCACCGCCCTGGTCGGCGAGCCCCCGATGGCGTACCTGGCGGGCTGGCGCCTGGCCGTCGCCGCCGACCTGCTGCGCGAGCCCGAGTGCACCGTCGCCTTCGCCGCCCGCAAGGTCGGCTACAGCAATGCCTTCGCCCTCTCGGCGGCCTTCAAGCGGGTGCGCGGCGTCAGCCCGCAGGAGCACCGCCGGCTGGCCGCCACGGGCACCCAGGCCCAGCAGGCGGGCTTCTCGGGGCCGGCGGAGACGGTGATCCTGGCCGGTTGAGACAGGCCTTTCCCATTTGCCTAAACCATTTAGGCAATCCCATACTGTCCGTAGAACGCCGACGCGACCGTACGGGAGAACACGCATGGCAAGGGCAGGGCTGACCGTCGAGCGGCTGGTCGTCGCGGGCGCCGAACTCGCCGACGAGGCCGGCTTCGACCAGGTGACCGTCGCCGCGGTCGCCCGCCGCTTCGGCGTCCGGACGGCCAGCCTCTACTCCCACGTCAAGAGCTCGCAGGACCTCAGGACCCGGATCGCCCTGTACGCCCTGGCGGAACTCGCCGACCTGGTCGCCGACGCCCTCGCCGGCCGGGCGGGCCGCGACGCGCTCGGCGCCTTCGCGGACGCCTACCGCGACTACGCGGCCGGCCACCCCGGCCGGTACGACGCCACCAGGCTGCGCCTGGACACCGAGACGGCCACCGCCAGTGCGGGCGTCCGGCACGCCCAGATGGCCAGGGCGATCCTGCGCGGCTACGACCTGGGCGAACCGGAGCAGACCCACGCGGTGCGGATGCTCGGCAGCGTCTTCCACGGCTACATCAGCCTGGAGGCGGCCGGCGGGTTCAGCCACACCGCGGTCGACGCGCGGGAGTCCTGGGAGTGGATCATCGACTCCGTCGACGCCCTGCTGCGCGCGGGCGGCGCCCGTCCGGGCGGTCGCGCCGGTTGATCCGTCGATCGCACGACGACCTGATGTCCTGATCCATCCGACGAACCGAAGAAGCGCCATGACGACCATCACCACCCCCGTCACCGAGGACCTCCTCCACGGCCACCTCGACGTCGAGCACACCCGCGGCGGCCTGCTGCCGCACCGCCTGCCGGCCCGCGCCCGACGGCAGATCCCGGACGAGCAGCTCGCGATGGCCGAGTCCCAGCCCTCCGGCGTCCGGCTCGCCTTCCGTACCCGGGCGACCACCGTCACGCTGCACGCCGTCCCCACCAAGCGCGCCTACCCGGGCGTCCCGAACGTCCCCGACGGCGTCCACGACCTCCTGGTGGACGGCCGGCTCACCGCGCAGGCCACCGTCCCCGGCGGCAACCTGCGCACCGTCGACCTCGCCACCGGCCGCTTCGAACTGACCGAAGGACCGCCCGGCGCCGCCCGGTTCACCGGCCTGCCGGAGCGGGACAAGACCGTCGAGATCTGGCTCCCGCACACCGAGACCACCGAACTGATCGCCCTCGACACCGACGCCCCGATCGAGCCGGTCCCGACCGGCACCCGCAAGCGCTGGCTGCACCACGGCAGTTCGATCAGCCACGGTTCCAACGCCGCCCACCCCACCGGCACCTGGCCGGCCCTGGTGGCCAACGGCGCCGGACTGGACCTGACCAACCTCGGCTTCGGTGGCGGCGCCCTGCTCGACCCGTTCACCGCGCGTGCCATCCGCGACACCCCGGCGGACCTGATCAGCCTCAAGCTCGGCATCAACCTGGTGAACACCGACCTGATGCGGCTGCGCGCCCTCGCCCCGGCCGTCCACGGCTTCCTGGACACCGTCAGGGACGGTCACCCGGCCACACCGCTGCTGGTCGTCTCCCCGCTGCTCTGCCCGATCCACGAGACGGTGCCGGGCCCGCTGGCCCCCGACTTCAGTGACGGCACCCTGCGCTTCCGCGCCACCGGTGACCCCGCCGACGTCGCCGCCGGCCGTCTGACCCTCACCGTCATCCGCGCCGAACTGGCCCGCATCGTGGCCGAACGCCGGGCCGACGGCGACCAGCACCTGCACCACCTGGACGGACTGGCCCTCTACGGCGAGGCCGAACACGGCCTCCACCCGCTCCCCGACGGGCTCCACCCCTCCCCGGAGGCCCACCGGCTCATCGCGGACCGTTTCGCCGGCCTCGCGCTCGCGCCCGGGGGCCACTGGCCCGGTGAGCCGGCATCGGGACGGCCGTCTCACGCGGCGGCCGCCATCCGAGGCGGAAGCACCAGCGCGGTGACGACCGTTCCATGGCGCACGCCCCAGGAGCCGGTGCGGGCGACCGGGTGGTGCGGGTGGCGGACGGTGAACGTGCCGTCCGCGTGCACGGACACGGTGATGGCCGCGAGGGGCGCCCAGGTGCCGGTCAGCGGATGGACCGCCTTGTAGGCGGCCTCCTTCGCACTGAACAGGACGGTGTCCCAGGGGACGGAGCCCTCGGGCAGCGCGGCGAGGCCCGCGCGTTCGGCTTCGCCGCTCACCAGCCGGAGTACGCCGTGGGGCAGCGGTCGGGCGGGCTCGGCGTCGATCCCGAGCGAGGCGTGCTGCCCGGTGCCGGCGACGGCGCAGGCCGTGTAGCCGTCGGTGTGGGTGATGCTGCCCGTGACACCCGCCGGCCACCGGGGTGCCCCACCCGGACCGGGCAACAGCGGCACCGGCGGCTCCCCGAGAGCGCCGAGCGCCTGGCGGGCGAGCGTCCTCGCGGTGGCGAACTGCCGGCGGCGGCGCGGCGAACGGTCCTGGATGTACGCGGCCTCCAGGGGCAGCAGACGGTCCTCGGACGGGCCGCCGAAGGCCTCGGCGCAGTGGACGTGGGGCGGGAGCAGAGCGGCCAGGACGCCGGCGGGGACGGTGGTGGTCACGGTCGTCAGCGGCCGGCCGTGACCAGCAGGTGGACGTGGTGGGCGATGTGCCGCGGAGTCTCCAGCGGCACCATGTGGCCGGTGCCGGGAATCCGGTGCAGTTCGGCGTGCGGCAGCGCCGAGACGAGCTCCTGACTGAAGCTCGGCTTCACGATCTTGTCCTCGGTGCCGGTGATGACGGTCGTCGGCGCGGTGATCCGTGCCAGGCCTGCCCGTTGGTCCATCTCCCGGGTCGACGCGAAGCAGGCGGCCCGGGTGCCCGGCGGCGTACTGGCGAACAGCCGCCGGTTCGCCTCCCGCGCCGACAGCGAGGCGCTCGGCCCGTGCGTCCCGCCGAGCAGCCGGCGGCCCAGCCACGGCGTCCGCAGGGCCCGGCTGAACAGCTTCGACCCCATCATCCTGACCTCGTTCGCGGGCGTGTTCTGCCCGTGCGAGGCGGTCGAGACCAGCACAAGACCCGCCAGCCGCTGGGTACTTGACCCACCGCGCCCCGCGGAGAGTCCGGCCGCCCACGCGAGCGCGGCGTACCCGCCACCGGAGTGCCCCACCACCACGACCGGCCGCCCCGGCGTGGTCAGCGTCCCGACCACGGTGTCCAGGTCCCGCGCGAGCCGCTCGATGCTGATCGGCTCCCGCCCTGCCGTCGACGAGGCGTGCCCCCGCTGGTCGTACGTCGCCACCGTGTGCCCGGCTGCCGCGAGCTGCTGCGCGGTGGCGTGCCAGACCGTGCGGGAGGCCGCCCAGCCGTGGACGAGCAGCACCAGCGGCCGGCTCGGATCGGGCTCGCCCGGCTGGTGGACCGTGATGGCGAGCTGCGCGTGGTCGTCGGTGGTCGCGGTGTGGTCGGTGGTGGTGACGGCCTGCTCGGCGGGGAGTGCGGGGATTTCGGTGATGGTCACGGTGGCCTCCTTTTCCCGGGGCTTTTCGTTTCTCAGTTCTGATGGGCGGTCTTGAGGTGGCGGTGGAGGTTGGCGAGGGCGTTCTGGGTGGCGGTGGTGTGCTTGGCGGTGAGGTTGGTGAGGCGGTGGAGGAATTTGGCGAGGCGGTGGGGTGTGGTGGCGAAGGTGATGGTGAGCCGGGTCTGGGTGTTGTTGTGGAGGGGGGTGAGGGTGTACGTGGTGGTGCCGTGGAAATGGCCGGTGTGGGACTGGGTGAGCTGGGCGTTGGGGGTGATCTGGGTGGTGGTGGAGGTGAAACGGAGTTTGGGGCCGGGTTTGCCGACGCCGCCGGTGTGGATGGTCGTGGTGGTGGTTCCGCCGGACTGGTGGGGCGGGGTTGGACCGGGCTGGTGGGTGTTGTGGGGGTGCCACCAGGTGGTCTTTCCGTTGAGTTCGCTGATGATGGCGTCCCAGACGGCCTGGGTGGGGTGGTTGAGGAGGGTCTGGTCGGTGTGGTGGATGGCGTGCATGGGGTATCCGTTCCGGGAGGTTGCGAGTGGGTGATGCGACGCTCTGGCCGGGAATCCGATGCGGTGCCGGATTCCCTTTTTCTGTTTCCGGTGTGGTTTTGGTGTTAGGGGAAGATGTTTTGGCCGGGGGTGAGGGTGTGGGTGGGGTCGTAGGTGTTTTTGGCGGTGGTGAGGGTGGTCCAGTGGGGGCCGTAGTGGGTTTGCCAGTCGTGGGGGGTCATGTGGGGGATGGCGCCGACGAGGTAGCGTTTTGCGCCGAGTTGGGTGGCGGTGTTGTAGAGGGTGCGGTTGCGTTGGAGGGCGGGTTGGGGGTTGGTGTCGGGGTGGGGGAAGGTGAGGAGGTCGAAGAGGTAGGTGGTGGGTTCGTTGGGGGTGATGGCGAGGGGGTGGGTGAGTTTGTTGGTGTGGAAGGGGTAGCAGAGGAGGAGGCCGGCGCCGATGTCTTGGGGGGTGATTTGGGGGAGGGCGTGGTTGAGGAATTGGGGGGTGGTGGTGGCGGGGAGGAAGAGGGAGAGCCAGGGTTTGGGGGCGTTCCAGTAGCCGAGGTTTTTGATGGTGTCGGCGAAGGTGTCGGCGCGGTGGGTGTAGTCGTGGTAGGTCTGGTCGGTGATGTCGGTGGTGGTGGGGTTGAGGTTGGTGAGGAGGGGTGTGGGGTTGGGGGTGGTGGTGTTGTAGTGGGCGACGGCTTCGATTTTGTAGCGGGGGGGTTGTCCGTTGGGTTGGATGAGGATTTCGCCGATTTGGGAGGGGAAGCGGCCGTCGTTGAGGATGGTTTGTTGGTCGGTGAGGAAGGTGTGTTGGTCGTTGTAGGTGAGGGTGAAGACGCGGGCGTTTTTGGGGGCGGGGATGAGTTTGAGGGTGGCGCGGGTGATGATGCCGACTTGGCCGGCGCCGGCGAGGGCGGTGTGGAAGAGGGTGGGGTTGTGGGTGGGGGAGGCGGTGAGGATGCGGCCGGTGCCGGTGACGATTTCGATGGATTCGACGGTGTCGGCTTGGAGGCCGTGTTTGTGGACGGTGGAGCCGATGCCGCCGACGCTGATGGTGCCGCCGATGGAGAGGTGGAGGTAGTCGGTGAGGCAGGGGGGTGTGAGGTTGTGGGTGAGGGTGGCGTCGGTGAGTTGGGCCCAGGTGACGCCGGCGTCGACGGTGGCGTTGGTGGGGGTGATGGCGTGGATGCGGTTGAGGGCGCGGGCGTTGATGCTGATGCCGCCGGCGACGCCGGCTTGGCCGTAGTTGGAGTGTGATTCGAGTTCGGTGCCGGTGCCGCTTTGGCCGTTCATGGCGACTTTGAGGTTGTTGCGGCGGGCGTAGTTGATGATGGTGGCGATGTCGGCGGGGCCGGTGGGGGTGAGGACGGCGTAGGGGGTGGTGGTGGTGAGGCGTCCGAAGTCGTGGGCGTGGGTGTCGCGGGTGGTGGTGTCGGTGGTGAGGGTGCCCTGGATGGGGGGCAGGGGGGTGATGCGTCCGGGGGTGGGGGTGTCGGTGGTGGTGGCCCAGGTGCGGGTGGTGGTGTTGAAGCCGATGACGGTGGCGGTGGCGCCGGTGAGGATGGTGCGCCTGGTTGGTGTGGGTCGGTGGTTCATGGTGGGGTCTCCTGGTGGGTGGCGTGGGCGGGGTGGTGTGGCCGGGTCTGCGCGGGACGGTGGTCCTGGGTGGGGTGGTGTTGTAAGTCCGGTGTGTTTCGGGGTGGTTGTGGTGTCGCGGGGGTGAAGCGGCCCCGGCCGGGGGGGGGTTGGGTGGTGTCCGGGGTTTCTGTTCTGTGTTGGTGTTGTTGGTTGTTGTGCGGGTTTGTCTGTTGTGTTGTGGTGTCGTGTGCGTTCTGGCCGGTGGTGTGACTGTCTGGTGTCCGGCGTCGTTGTGTTCGGGGCTTTCGTGCCGTGTTGGTGCGGTCCTGTACTGAGCCCCGTGTCGTGTCGTGTGGTTGTGGGCCGGGTTCTGTTGTGGGGCTGGGCGTGGCCGCGTATGGCGTTGTGGGTTTCGCTGGGTTCTGTGCCGGGCTCGGGGGTTCCCGTGGTGGGCTTGGTCTGTGTTGTCCTGGGCCGGCGTGGTGTCCGGCGCGGTGTCCGGGGTTCCCGGGCTGTGCGGTGCCCGCCCGGTGCTGTGCCTGTGGTGTGCCGTGCCCGCCTTGTGGGGTGCTCGTCCTGTGCCCGGGGTTGTGCCTGCGGTGTGCGGTGCCCGCCCTGTGCTGTGCCTCGTTCCCGGTGTTGTGCCCCGGTGTTGTGTTCGCCCTGTGCTGTGCCTCGTTTCCGGTGTTGTGTCCTGGTGTTGTGTGTTGGGGCCGGCGTGCCGGCGGGCCGGCTGGTGGGGTGGTGGGGTGGTGGGGTGGTGTTAGGGGGTGTGGTTGGTGTGGGTGGTGGTTTGGTAGTTGGTGAGGTCGAAGGTGTGGGTTTGTTGGCGGTAGCGCCAGGTGTAGGTGGGCCAGATGGAGGGGTTGTTGCCGTGGTTGTCGGTGTACCAGCTGTGGCAGCCGCCGGTGTTCCAGACGGTGTTTTTGAGGCGGTTCTGGAGGGTGTGGTTGTAGGTGGTCTGGGCGTGGGGGTGGACGTTGACGCTGGTGAGGTGGTGGGTGTCGAGGGTTTTGATGGCGGCGAGGATGTAGGTGATCTGGGCTTCGATCATGACGGTTTGTGAGGAGTGGCCGAGGGTGGTGTTGGGGCCGAGGAGCATGAAGAGGTTGGGGAAGCCGTGGATGGTGGTGCCGCGGTGGGCGGTCATGCCGTGGTGGTTCCAGGTGTCGGCGAGGGTGGTGCCGTGTTGTCCGTGGATGAGGTGGGCGATGGGGCGGTCGGTGGCGTTGAAGCCGGTGGCGAGGATGATGGTGTCGGTGTGGCGTCGGGTGCCGTCGGCGGTGGTGATGTGGGTGGGGCCGATGTGGGTGATGGTGTCGGTGATGATGTCGACGTTGGGTTGTTGGATGGCGGGGTACCAGGTGTTGGAGAAGAGGAGGCGTTTGCAGCCGACGGTGTAGTCGGGGGTGAGGAGTTTGCGCAGGGTGGGGTCGGGGACGGATTTTTTGAGGTGGCCGGCGGCCATGTTCTTCATGCCGGTGGTGCGGGTGGGGCGGGACATGAAGAACGCGACGATTTCGCGGCCGTGTTTGTTGAGGTTGCGGCGTAGGTGTTGGTAGCCGGGGAGGTGGCGCAGCATCCAGGTGTGGCGGGGGGTGTTGGGTTTGTCGGGTTTGGCGGCGATCCAGGGGGGTGTGCGCTGGTAGAGGTGGAGTCGGGTGGTGTGGGGTTGGATGGCGGGGACGAACTGGATGGCGGAGGCGCCGGTGCCGATGACGGCGGTGGTGCGGCCGGTGAGGTCGTGGTCGTGGCGCCAGCGGGAGGAGTGGAAGACGGTGCCGGTGAAGGTGTCGAGGCCGGGGATGTCGGGGGTGTGGGGGTCGGAGAGGTAGCCGGTGCCGGTGACGAGGATCTGGGCGGTGTAGTGGCCGTGGGTGGTGTGGATGTTCCAGTGCTGGTGGGTGTCGTCCCAGGTGGCGTTGTGGAGTTCGTGGTTGTGGCGCAGGTGGGGTTCGACGCCGTAGCGCTTCGCGCAGTCGCGTAGGTAGGTGTGGACTTCGTTCTGGGTGGCGAAGGTGGATTTCCAGTCGGGGTTGCGGGCGAAGGAGAAGGAGTAGAGGTGGGCCTGGACGTCGCAGGCGCAGCCGGGGTAGGTGTTGTCGCGCCAGGTGCCGCCGATGTCGTCGGCGCGTTCGAAGACGAGGAAGTCGTCGATGCCGGCTTTGAGGAGGTTGATGGCGGTGCCGAGGCCGGAGATGCCGGCGCCGATGACGGCGACTTTGAGGTGGCGTACGGCGAGGTCGCCGGCTGAGGTGGTGGCGGTGGTGTCCTGACGGGCGCCCGCGGTGCCCGTGGCGGTGGCGGTGGCCGTGCCCGTGGCGGTGCCCGTGGCGGTGGCGGTGTCCGGGGTGATGGTGCCCGCGGTGTTCGTGCCCGCGGCGACCGCGGTACCCGTGCCCGTGCCGGTGGTGGCGGTGTTCGTGGCCGTGGCGGCCGTGGTGGTGTTGTCCGCGGTGGTCGCGCCGGTGGTGGTGGCGGTGGTGGTGCCCGTCGCGCTCGCGGTGCTCGCGCCCGTGGTGGTGTCGGTGTGTGTGGTGCTCGTGCCCGTGGTGCCCGTGCGGGTGGTGTTCGTGGCGGTGTCTGCGGTGTCCGTGTGGGTGGTGTTCGCACTGGTGGTGTTGGTGTGGGGGGTGGGGGTCACCCCCGCCGTTGGGGTTGTGGTGGTGGCCGGTGTGGTGGTGGCCGTGGTGGTGGGGTTGGGGGCGGGGGTGGTGGTCATGCGTCGGTGTCCTCTTTTCGGGTGTGCGCGGTGGGTCTTGGGGGTCAGGCGCGGCGGGTGAGGGTGACGCGGAAGTTGTTGAAGATGTGGTCTTCGAGGGTGTAGGCGAAGATGTCGAGGTAGCGCTCGAAGCGGGCGACGGTGGTTTCGTCGGTCATGGTGACGGCTTCGTCGCGGCGGGTGGCGAGGAGTTGGAGCCAGGCGCGGCAGGCGCGGGCGAAGGATTCGGGTTCGTTGCGGATTTCGGTGACTTCGAAGAGGCCGTCGAGGCCGGTGGCGAGTTCGGGGAGGCGGGGGATGTGGCAGCCTTCGAATTCTTCGCGCTGGAGGAATTTGAGGTCGTCGAGGAGCCGGCGGCGCAGTGGGGGGTTTTCGACGGTCATGGTGTGCAGGACGAAGCGGGCGCCGGGCTTGAGGAGGGAGTGGACCTGCTTGAAGAAGACGCGGTAGCGCTGGGTGCGCTCTTTGGGGGTGAGGGAGGAGAGGACGAAGTGTTCGAGGGCGTTGATGCAGAACGCGGCGTCGTAGGGGGCGTGGCCTTCGGGGAGGCGGTGGTCTTCCCAGCTTTCGACGCGGGCTTCGATGGCGGGGTTGTTGAGGGCGTCGACGAAGTCGGCCTGGGTGCGGGAGAGGGTGACGCCGACGGCTTTTTTGACGCCGTGGACGGTGGTGAGGCGGTTGAGCATGGTGCCCCAGCCGCAGCCGATGTCCAGGACGGTGTCGGTGTGGGCGGCGCGGGCGAGGTCGGTGAAGGCGTCGAGTTTGCGTTCCTGGGCTTCGTCGAGGACGGTGACGAGGTCTTCGCCGTCCTCCCAGTAGCCGCCGGAGTACATCATGGTGGGGCCCAGGATGAGCCGGTAGAGCTCGTTGGGGACCTCGTAGTGGTGGCGGATGGCCTCGACGTCGGGGTTGATGGAGCGGGCTTCGACGGTGGTCATGGGATGGGGCCCCTCGGTTGATGGTGGTGGACGGTGTGGGTCGGGCTGCGGGCTGTGTGCCGGTGCGGCCCGTATCGCGGCGGGTCTGAAGCCGCGGGTGGCGCGGTGTCCGGGCCGGGCTGTGGGTCGGGCCTGGCCGCCGCCGTGTGGGTGGCGGGTGCCCGTCGCGGTGTGAACGGCCTTGCGGGGATGCTGCGTTGGCGTGTGCCTGCCGTGCCGTGCCGGGTTGGGTGCTCGGTGTGGCCTGAAGCCGCGGGTGGTGCCGGGTGGTGCGGTCGGGTTGTCTGTGCCGGCGGGCGGGGTGCTCGGCGGGTGCCGTGTGGTGTGGGCGGCCAGGGCCGTTGAAGCTTCCCTTTTCCGGGCTGTGCCGGGCTGGATGCCCGGCGGCTTTCCGTCCTGGAGCGAACGGCTTTGCAGAGGTGCCGTGTTGGTGCGTGGTGCTGTTCGGGGTGGACGGCCTGGCCGCCGGTGGCCCTGGGCTTGCCGGTCCGGGCTGGGTGCCCGTCGCGGTGTGAACGGCCTTGCGGGGACGCTGCGTTGGCGTGCGCCTGCCGTGCGGTGTCGGGTTGGGTGCCCGGTGTGGCCTGAAGCCGCGGGTGGTGCCGGGTGGTGCGGTCGGGCGGTCTGTGCCGGCGGGCGGGGTGCTCGGCGGGTTGCCGTGTGGTGTGGGCGGCCAGGGCCGTTGAAGCTTCCCTTCTCCGGGCTGTGCCGGGCTGGATGCCCGGCGGCTTTCCGTCCTGGAGCGAACGGCTTTGCGGAGATGCCGTGTTGGTGCGTGGTGCTGTTCGGGGTGGACGGCCTGGCCGCCGGTGGCCCTGGGCTTGCCGGTCCGGGCTGGCTGCCCGGCGGATGCTGTCCGGCGTGAACGGCCTTGCGGGGCCGCTGCGTTGGCGTGGCCCGTGCCGTCCCGTTCCGTTGGTGTGTGCCGTGCCGGGTTGGGTGTCCGGTGTGGCTTGGTGGTGGCTGGTGGTGCGGGTTGTTGCGTGGGTTGTGCGGGCCGGGGCCGGGGTGGGGGTGGTGTGCGGGCGGGTGCGGTGTGTTGTGGGGTCAGGTAAGCGTGTGTCTCGCAAGCGGTCCGCAAGGGGGTGTGGGGGTTGCGGGTTGCGGGCTGGTTGCGTGGGGGCGGGTTTCATGCGGTTTCGGCAAGACACGCGGCCCCCACGGCCTTCCCGGGGGGTGCTTCGGTTCCCGGGTGGTGTTGTCCGTTGTTCCCGGGGTGCGGGGTGCCTGGTTGTTCCCGGGGTGTTGCCAGGACGTGCACTCGTCCGCCTGAACGCCTGCTCGCCTGAACGTCTGCTGGCCGGTTTCTGCCGGTTGTCGGTGGTTCAGTCCCTGCCGGGTCGGCTTCGCCGGCCGGTGGGCCCGGCCGGCTTGGCCGGTCGGCCCGCGGGCCGGTTGGCTTCGCCGGTTCGCCGGTCGGCTTGGCCTGGTCGGCCCGCGGGCCGGCTTGGCCGGTCGGCTTGGCCGGTTGGCCTGGTCGGCCCGCCGGTCGGTTTGGCCGGTTGGTGGGCTGGGTGGGTGTGGGTGTTGGGGGGTTCGTCCTGACCTGTTCTTTCGGCGCGTTGACGGCGCTCACGGAGGTGGGCGTGGAGAGGAACGATCACTGATGTCTCGGATTCCCACGATCGAGGACCTGGCGGAGCAGCTTCAGGCGGTGTCGGGTGCGCGGGAGATTGATGCGGACGCGGCGTTGCAGCACATCGCGGATGTGGATTCGCTGGATCTGATGGAGTGGTTGTACGGGTTCCAGAACGACTATCCGCACATTCCGGCGGACGAGTCGTTGTTCGCGGACATCGACGACACGACGACGTTGCGGGTGGTGCACGAGCGGATCCTGGCGTTGGTGCCGTCGGCGGGTCGCTGAGAGGGGGGTGGGGGTCGGGGAGAGGGGTGGGGTGATGAGTGGTTTCGATGTCGCCGGTTGGGGGATGTCGGTGCCCGAGCGGGTGGTGACGAGTGCGGAGCTCGCGGAGCGTTTCGGTGTGGATGAGCACTGGATCGTGTCGCGGTGCGGGATCCGTGAGCGTCGGGCGGTGGGTGTGGGGCAGACCACGGCGTCGATGGCGGTTGAGGCGGGGCGTCGGGCGTTGGAGCGTGCGGGTCTGTCGGGTGCGGATATCGCGCATCTGATCGTGGCGACGGCGACTCCGGAGCAGCCTTCGCCGGCGACGTCGGCGTTCGTGCATGACGGGCTGGGGATCGCGGGCAGTGCGCATGATGTGAACTCGGAGTGTGCGGGGTTCGTGTATGCGCTGGTGACGGCGGTGGGTCTGTTGCGGATGGATCCGCGTCCGATCCTGGTGATCGGTTCGGACACGCATACGCTGACCGCGAATCCGGCGGACCGGGATCTGTCGATCCTGGTGGGGGACGGGGCGGGTGCGGTGGTCCTGGTGCCGGGTGCGGTGGAGCGGGTGCGGGCGTGGAACCTGGGTGCGGACGGCTCGTGCAAGGACAGTCTGAAGGTCCTGGCGGGGGGTGCGCGGATGCCGACGACTGCGGAGACCGTCGCGGCGGGTCTGCATTACGCGCAGATCAACGGTAACGAGATCTATCTGAACGCGGTGCGGTACACGGTGCGTACGATCCGCGAGACGCTGGAGCAGGCGAAGATCACGCCGGCGGAGGTGGATCATGTGGTGCCGCATCAGGCGAACATCCGGATCATCAACTCGGTGCTGTCGCATACGGGTATTCCGGCGGACCGGCTGGTGACGAATCTGGAGCGGTACGGCAACACGGCGTCGGGGTCGATCCCGATCGCGTTGGCGGAGGCGTTGGACGCGGGGCGGATCAGGGACGGTGACACGGTGTTGCTGGCCGGGTTCGGTGCGGGGATGACGTGGGGTTCGGTGCTGCTGACGTGGGGAGGTGCGGGCCGGTGAGCGCCAGGGGCGTGTTCGGGGTGCGTCCGCAGGCGCCGGTGGCGCTGGTGACGGGCGCGTCCGGGGGGCTGGGCGGTGAGCTGGCGCTGGCGTTGGACGCGGCGGGCTGCCGGGTCGCGGTGCACTACAACAGTTCCCGTGAGGGTGCGGAGAAGGTCGCCGCCCGGTTGGTGAACGAGCATGTGCTGGTCACGGGCTCGGTCGCGCACTGGGATGCGGTGACGCAGATGTACGGGCAGGTGGAGGCGGCGCTGGGGCCGGTGGACGTGCTCGTCAACAACGGGGCGATCCGCCGGGATTCGCTGATGGCGATGCAGGATCCGGTGCAGTGGCGGGAGGTGATCGACACGAACCTGGTGGGTTCCTTCCACACGGCGCGGGTGTGTGTGCCGGCGATGCTGCGTGCGCGGTGGGGTCGGGTGGTGAACGTCGTGTCGCCGTCCGCGTTGATCGCCACGGCGGGGCAGACCGCGTACTCGGCGTCCAAGGCGGGGCTGATCGGGCTGACCCGTACGCTGGCGGCGGAGTGCGGGCGGCGGGGGGTGACGGTCAACGCCCTGTCGCCGGGGTTCATGATCACGGGGATGACGGACACGCTGCCGGAGCATGTGGTGGCGGGGATGCGGGAGAAGGTCCCGGTGCCGCGGTTCGTGACCCCGCGTGAGGTCGCCCGTTCGATCGGTCTGTTCCTCGACCAGGACTGCATGACGGGGCAGGTCATCAGCATCGACTCCGGCGCCTCCATCACCTGACCGGCCCGGCCCCCGGCCTGTCCCAAGGCCCGGCCCCGGCCACGGCCAGGGGTCGGGTGCCGGCCGGTGCGGTGCGGTCCGCCGGTCCGTGGGGTTCGCGGTCCGCGGGTTGTCCCCGGTGTGCCCCTTCTTCGTTCCGGCGTGTGCCGGCGGGACGAGGAAGGGGCATTTCCGTGTTCCGCGCCCCCGGGGGGTGCCGGTGTCCGGGCGGTGGTGTGATCACGAGGCCGTCCGGGGCCGGGTGAGGGTGGTGCCGGTGGCCGGTGGTGGTTGCCGGTTGCCGGTTGGCGGCCTGGGGGCGGGTGGGCGCGCAGGTGGGGTTT
Source organism: Streptomyces sp. CBMA156 (assembly GCF_014596515.1). Classification (GTDB taxonomy): domain Bacteria; phylum Actinomycetota; class Actinomycetes; order Streptomycetales; family Streptomycetaceae; genus Kitasatospora. The sequence goes on along the minus strand of NZ_MSJQ01000230.1, from coordinate 9,273 downwards.
CGCGTGGGGGTGTGGCCGGTGCGGGTGTGGTCGGGGGGTGTACGTCCCGGGCCGTGGCCGGTTCCCGGGCGGGGGGCGGATGCGGTGGCGCGCGGGAGGGCGGCGGCCGGGTCGTCGCCGGCCGGTGGTCCGGCGCGGTGTCGTCGCCGGTGGAGTGGTGGAACCGTACGGGCTGCCGTACGGGCCCTCGTACCGGTCGCTGTACCGGTCTCCGTACGGGCCGTCGTACCGGTCTCCGTGCGGGCCGTCGCACCGGCTGCCGCATCGGTTGCGGTGGGGGTGGGGTGTCGGTGTGTTGTTCGCCGTCCGGGGCTGTGGTGTCTTCGCGGGGCGGGTCGGCGGGGTGGGTCGGCGGGGTGGGTCGGTGGGGCGGTGGTGCGGGTGTTTTCGCCTGTGGTGTCGTTGTTTTCGGGGGTGTGGCCGGTGGCGGACCGGGATGGTATTACGATCCCGGTGGGGGTTGTGTTCCTGCCTGTTCTTGGGGCGGTGCCGGTGCGGGATGGCGTGCGTCTGCTGCGGCTTGTGCACTCTCGGGGGTTCTGTGAAGGCCCGCTGGCCGTGTCCGGGGCCGGATTGCGGCGCGTGTTCGTGGGCTTGGTGGCCACGGGGGAGGAACGTGCCGCCGCCGTGGGCGGTCAGGGTGTTCTCGGCCGGGTTCTCCGGCGTTTTGTGTGAGGCGGCCGTCCCCCTGTCCCGGGCTTGGGCGGGTTTTGTGCCGGGCCCGGCGGGCCTCTGTCCCTGTTGTCCGGACACCGTCTGATTCCATCGACCGGAAGTGCTGCTGACATGCGACCCGGCTTTTTCACTGTTGACGTCCCCGGTCCGGGGCGGCTGAGCACCATGGCCAGACCTCGTGGTTTCGACTGGCTCGAAGACGAGATGGCCGCGCTGGGCGGCCACGGTGTCGACATCCTGGTCAGTGCGCTGACCGGTCCCGAAGCCGGCGAACTCGGTCTCGTGGACGAGCCCCGGCAGGCTCTCGCCGCCGGGTTGCGGTTCGTCGCGATTCCCGTCCCCGACCGCACGGTTCCCGACCTTGCCACGGTCCTGCCCGTCCTTCGCGGGCTCGCGGGGCAGCTGCGCGACGGCGCACACGTCGTCACCCACTGCCGGGCCGGCATCGGACGCTCGTCCCTGCTCGCCGCATCGCTCCTGATCCTCAACGGCATCGATCCCGGCATCGCCTGGGAGCGGATCGAGCGCGCTCGCGGGCTCGCCGTCCCGGACACGGCCGAGCAGCGGGAGTGGACGATGAAGCTGCTCGCATACGTGTGATGCCGGTATGCCGGATTGCGCGGGGTGTTCCGGGCGGCATGGCTTTCGGTGGCATCGCGGTTGCGGGCAGGGGCGGGTCCTGCGAGGGCGGTGGCCGGGGTGGGGTGGCCGGGGTGGGGTGGCCGGGTGCATCGCCTTGGTGGTCGGTGTCGGGTGGTTGCGGGAGCCTCCGGTCCTGGCGTTGCGTCAGCATGGCGGGGAGGGAACGGACATGCCGGGCCGGGCCGGGGCAGGAGCGGGTGAGGGTCGTTCGGGGGAGGGTGTGCGCGGTGTCGGGCCTGTGGCGTGCCGCTGTGGGAGGTGTGCGGGCGGTATGGGGGCGCAGGCGCGGCAGTGACCGGTGTGCGGGGGCGGGAGGCGGGCGTCTGGGGATGGGGCGGGAGGACCGCGGGCGCGTCGGGCACGTCTCGTCGGTCACTGCGGGAACCGGCCGGTCGAGGGCCGAATGCCCTGCCGTTCGGCCTGTTCGGGGAGCGGATGCCCTTGGTGGGGTTGTTGCCGAACCGCGGTCACGTGCCGGGCGCCTCATCTGGTGAGTCCGGGGGAGCGTGGCCGTTTGCGGTTGCTGCCGAACCAGCGGTCGCCGGCCCGGTCGCCGGGGTCTGGGCGCCGTGTCCTGGGGCGGGGAGTCCGGGTCCTGGGTGATGTGGTGATTGCCGGTGTGCGGCATCCCCTGGGCGTGGGGTGGCACTTCCCGTGAAAGTTGGTACTCGATCCATGGCGTGTCCTTGGCGGGGCGGCCTGATGGGCGTGGAATCGTGTTGCCGCGGCCGGTCCGGCTGTATTCAACACTCATCCGCCCATGTGCTTCAGGCCGGTGGAATCGGCCGGGTGCCGTAGCCGGGGGCTGCTGTTTTGTCGCGGCCTCTGCTGTTGTGTACCGGGGATCCATCGGGCGCACTATGGGTTGCACCGGGAGAAGTGAGGCGCGGTATGGGAAAGTTCGAAGACGGGGTCGACGCTGCTCTTGAGGCCGGCGGGGGTTTCTGGTTCTTCAAGGGTGGCAAGGCTCTGAAGACCGATTCCAGTGGCGACACTCTCAAGTTCAACCCTGACAGCATCACTGCGCAGGGGTACTGGCCTGCTCTGCGGGGGACCGGGTTCGAGGACGGTGTCGATGCTGCCACGGCGGCCGGTGGGGGTTTCTGGTTCTTCAAGGGCGGCAGGGCTTTGAAGACCGATTCCAGTGGCGACACCCTCAAGTACGAAGTCGCCCCTGTCACCACGAAGGGGTACTGGCCCGCGCTGCGGGGGACCGGGTTCGAGGACGGGGTCGACGCTGTCCTTGAGGCCGGCGGGGGTTTCTGGTTCTTCAAGGGTGGCAAGGCTTTGAAGACCGATTCCAGTGGCGACACTCTCAAGTTCAACCCTGACAGCATCACTGCGCAGGGGTACTGGCCTGCTCTGCGGGGGACCGGGTTCGAGGACGGTGTCGATGCTGCCACGGCGGCCGGCGGGGGTTTCTGGTTCTTCAAGGGCGGCAGGGCTTTGAAGACCGATTCCAGTGGCGACACCCTCAAGTACGATGTCGCCCCTGTCACCACGCAGGGGTACTGGCCCGCGCTGCGGGGCGTGTAGCAGGCATTGGCACGGGCGGCCGGCTCTCGCGCTCACGAGCGCGGGAGGGCGCTCGGGTGCGTGGGGGGAGTCCTGCCGGCGCAGGCCGGCGCCGTATGTGGACCGTGACCTGGTCGAGGCCGCGCAGCCGCGGCTGCGGGTGCTGTTTGCCTTCCACGGTCGCGTGGTGTGGGGCTTCGGCCGTTGTACGGGGTGTGCGTCCCGCGCGTGGTGTTGCGGTGGTCACGCCGGTGGGTGGCAGGTGGCGGGTGGCATGGTGGTGGGCGGGTTCGCCGTACGGGCCTGTGGACGTCGGTGGGTGGACGGTCCGTGGGGATGGTCGTCCTGGTGGTGGCGGGTCTTCCTCCGGGGGCGGGTCTTCCTCCGGGGGTGGTGCGGCCGTCCGGGGTGCGTCGGGCTGGTCTGGGTGTGCGGCGGCCCGCCTCCTGGGCCGTGTCCTCGGAAGGGGATCGTGGCAGGGGCGGGCCGTCGTGGGAACACGGGGTGGCACCGGTCAGGGGTGGTGCCGGGTGGGTCAGTTGAGGACGGCGAGTGCGGCCTCGTAGTTCGGCTCGTCGGCGATCTCGGCGACGAGTTCGGTGTGCAGGACGGTGTCGTTCTCGTCGAGGACGACGACGGCGCGGGCGGTCAGGCCGGCCAGCGGGCCGTCGGCGATCGCCACGCCGTAGGTGTCGTGGAAGTCCCGGCCGCGCAGGGTGGAGAGGGTCTTGACGTTCTCCAGGCCCTCGGATCCGCAGAACCGGGCCTGGGCGAACGGCAGGTCGGCGGACACGCACAGCACCACGGTGTTGTCGAGGGAGCCGGCCTGGGTGTTGAAGGTGCGCACCGAGGTCGCGCAGGTCGGGGTGTCGATGCTGGGGAAGATGTTCAGGACCTTGCGCTTGCCCGCGAAGTCCTTCAGGGACACGTCCGCGAGTCCTTCGCCGACGAGCGTGAACGCCGGCGCCTGGCTGCCGGCGGTGGGCAGCGCGCCACCGACCTGCACCGGGTTCCCCTTCAGCGTGACCTGAGCCATGAAAAGCCTCCTAGCGGCGGTGTACGGGATGCAACGCCGCCGATCCTACTGCCCGCTCCCGTCCCGTCCCCGCCGCGGGCCGCACCCCCGGGGGGACGGGGCCCCGGGACGGCCTCGGGGGACGGGCTCCGGGGGACGGGTCCCGGGGTGGGGCGGGGCGGGTTCTTCCTGTGCCGCCGCTGCACGGACCGCCGGACCGCCGGACCGCGGGCCCGGCGCGCCCACCGGCCGGTGGGCCGGAGCGTCCGCTCGCCCGTCTGTGGGTCTGTCGTGTCCGTTGTCTGTCGGGGTGTGGGGGCCGGTTGTGCGGTGCGGTCGCGGGCTGTCGTTCCGGTGGTGTGCCGGGAGCGGGTTGTGCGGGTCTCGGCGGTGGGGTGTGCGGGGTCCGGTTGTGGGCGGGCCCCGTTGTTCCGGTGTTCAGCCGGTGGTGTCGGCGCTCTCGTGGCGTTCCGGTGAGCCGGGTGATCGGCGTCATGGACGTGTCCGGCCTCGCGGTCACGATTCCCCCAAGGGGGGGTCGTGCAGGGACCGTTGTGGTGTCCCGTGTCGGGTCGGTACCTGTCGGGGCCGGTTCGCCGGGTGGGTGTCAGGTGTAGTCGGCGGTATTCCGTACCTCGCCGAAGCGGGGGAAGATCCGTTCGATGGTGAAGTCGTGTTCGTCCGCGGTCGGTGCGGACATCGCGTCGGTGACGAACTCCAGTCGGTAGCCGTGGTCGGCGGCGGCCCGTGCGGTGGACTCGACGCCCATCGTGGTGACCAGTCCGGCGATGACCAGGGTGTCCGCGCCCAGTGTGCGCAACTGCGCGTCGAGGCCGGTGTCGTGGAACGCGCCGATGGTGTGTTTGACCACGATGGTGTCGCCGTCGTGGACGAGGCCGTCGGCGAAGTCGCTGCCGGGCGGCTGCTCGGCGACGTTCGGGCGTTCCACCCGGACCTGCACCACCGGCCGGCCGCCGGCCCGGAACGCTTCGGCCAACGCGCGGCAGCGCGCGAGTACTTGGCCGCCGGTGTGCGGGGCGAGGGGGAGGGCGATGATGCGTGGCATCAGGTCGATGAGGATCAGTGCGGAGGCCATGACGGACGATCGTAGGGCCGTGCGGTGTACCGGGGGACGCGGGTGGCCGGTGTGCCGCACGGTGTGTGGCCGGTGGTGCGGGCGGCGCCGGGGCCGGCCCGGGCAGTGTGCGTCAGTCGGGGGAGCGGGGTGTGTGGTCGTCGGCGGGTGCGGGGCGGGGCAGCATCTGCCGGGCCTGGGCGAGTGTCACCTTGTCGTCGGTCCAGGAGTAGACCTCCAGCAGGGACAGGCGGCCGCCGTGGGTGAAGAGCAGGACCCCGCCTGCGCACTGGCCGTCCTGGCCGGTCAGTTCCGCTTCGGCCGCGATGACGGCCTTTGCCGGGCCCGCCGGCGCCGTGGCGGTGGCGGTGGCGGTGACCGTGGTGGTGGTGTCCGGTTCGAGTTCGAGGGAGGCCGTGCCGCATCCGCAGCCGCAGCGTTCCTGTATGCGCAGGTGGGGCAGTTGTGCGCGCAGCGCCTGGTGGTCCGGGTCGTCGGCGTGGAGCAGGGCGTCGAGCATGCCGGCCACGTCGGGGGGAAGGGCGTGCGTCATGCGCTGCACTGTAGGGGGCCCGCGGCGACGGCGGTGGGCCCGGGTGTGGTGGCGGCGCACGGCCGGGCTGCCGGGTGTGGCGGGGGACGGTTCGGGCCGGGCGCGGGCAGTGCGGCGGGTCCGGGCGTGGGGGAGTCGAGGTGACGGCAGCGGGGGCGGTGGTGTGTCCGGTGCCGGCCGGGCCCATGCCCACGCCGGCCCGGTCCGGGTGTGGGGGTCGAGGTGACGGGGCCGGGGGTGGTGGTGTGTCGGTGGTGGCTGGGAGGATGCCGGCCATGGGTGCCCATGGCGATGTCATCGCCGCGTACTGGGATGCGGTCGCGTCGTCCTTCGACGACGGGCCCGATCACGGGCTGAGGGCCGGGCCGACGCGTGCGGCGTGGGCGCGGCGGCTTCGGGGGTGGGTGCCGGCGGGTCCGGTGGGCGGCGGTCTCGATGTTCTGGATGCCGGGTGCGGGACCGGTTCGCTGTCCCTGCTCCTGGCGCAGGCCGGGCATCGGGTGACGGGTGTGGACCTGTCGCCGGGGATGGTCCGTCAGGCGCAGGGGAAGCTGGCGGCCGCGGGTGTGCCGGGCCGTTTCCTGGTGGGTGACGCCGCGGCGCCGCCGACCGGCGGGCAGGCGTTCGACGTCGTGTTGTCGCGGCACCTGGTGTGGACGCTGCCTGACCCTGTGGCCGCGTTGCGGCAGTGGGTGGCCGGGCTTCGGCCCGGCGGCCGGCTGGTGCTGGTCGAGGGCCGGTGGGGCGGGAGCAGCGGTGTGCCGTATGCCGACGGGGCGCGGCAGTTGGTGCTGCCGTGGATGGGCGGGGTGGGCGCCGAGGACCTGGCGCACGCGGTGCTGCCGCTTGTCGCGGGTGTGCGGATCGAGCCGCTGAGTGCGGACGCGGATCTGTGGGGCGGCCCGGTCGATGACGAGCGGTACGCGCTGATCGCCCGTGTCTGAGGGGTGCCGGGCGGGGCGGGCCTTGTCGTGCCTGCCGGGTGTCCGGGGCGGTCCTGTCGTGTCGTGCGGGCGGGGGTGCGCCGAAGCCGGTCTTCGGTGTCCGGGCGGGTTCGGCTGTCTCGGCTGCCTCGACCCGGACGGGCGTGGCGCCGGGCGGTGGTTGCGGCATGGCGGCAGGGGTGTTGGGTCAGCAGTGCGGGCAGTCGGTGGGGACGGGCGGCTGCGGGAAGTCCTCCCGGCCGTCGAGCCAGCCGGTGAGGCGCTCGGCCAGGGTGAACCGTTCGGGAAAGAGGCGATGGCGCGCGCACGCGCCGTGCGGGTCCCAGCCCCACATCCGTCCCTCGGGGGTGCTGAAGTCGACGAGTGACCAGATCGCGCAGCCCCAGGTCAGCAGCGGCACCACCGGCGTCGGGTAGTCCTGGCCGTATCCCTCGCGCCAGGCGAGGTACGCCTCCAGCACGGGCGGTTCGTCCCCGTCCTCGGTGAGGGACAGGGCGCTGTCCCACCGTCCGAACCCGCCGTTTGCGACGTCGAGGTAGATCCGTCTGAGCAACGCGGGCATGGGGTGCCCCACCGCGGCTTCCAGATCGGCGACGGCCTGCGGCGGGGCGGGCGGCGGCAGCGGTGCGGGCCGGGCCTGTCCACGGATCCGGTCGATGATCTCGTCGTCGGTCATGCGGCAGTGGTATCAGCCGCCGCTGTCAGTACCCGCACAGGACCGGGACGAGCCCGGACGAGCCCGGACGAGGCGGCTTCGGAACGCGTTGCCGGGGTGGCTGCGGTGCGCCGTGCCGGGAACACCCGGACCGCGGTGCCGGGGCGTCTGCGGTCCCGGTGGTGCGTGGAGCGGGCTGCGGGCTGCGGGGTGTTGGGATTGTGGGGGTTGCGGGGAGTGTCGCGCGGGCCGAACGGGTGAGCCGGCGGGTGTCCGGGGGCCGGTTCGTGGCGGGGCGATCAGGCTGTGGGGCATGTGCACACGATTCCTGTGGTCGTCGCTGGGCAGTCCCGGCCGGGGCAACCTGCTGGTGGGCCGGAGCATGGACTGGTACCAGGACACCGGGACGGTTCTGGCGGTGCGTCCGCGCGGTGTGACCCGCGAGAGCATCCCGCACGACCCCGGTGACCCCGGCGCTTTCACCCGGGCGGTGACTCGGCCGTCGTGGAGTTCCTCGACGGCAGGACCTGTGTGCACCACGGTCCCCAGTACACGGTGATGGCGAACTCGCCCGTGTACGACGAGCAGTTGGAGCCGCAGCAGCGGTACCCGGCGCACGGCGGCGACCAGCCGCTGCCCGGAGGCGTCGACTCGCCGGACCGTTTCGCCCGCGCCGCGTACTACTGCGTACGGCTTCCGGACACCTCGGACGCGCGCGAGGCCACGGCGTACGCGTTCAGCGTGATCCGTGACGCCTCGGCCCCGTTCGGCACGGCGGACGAGTACCGGCCGAACATCTCGACCACCCGCCGGCGCACCGTCGCCGACCTGACCGAGCGGCGGTACTTCTTCGAGTCCACCACGAGCCCGAACGTGGTGTGGACCGAGCTGTCGCAGCTGGACTTCGCGGCGGGCGGCCCGGAGCGCAGGCTCGACCCGGTGGCCGAGCCCGACCGGGTCGGCAACGTGAGCGGCCGGTTCACAGCGGTGTGACGCCCGCCCCGGCACCCGGGCCGACCCGGCAGGCCCCGGCAGGCCCGGGGAGGCCCGGTAGGCCCGGGGAGGGCGGTGTCCGCGTGGTGCGGGCCGCCCGGTTCGGCGGCGGCGCCCGGTGACTCCGGGAGCGCACGGCCTTGAGGGCGGCGCTCTCCACAGGAGACACAGCGGGCACCGCAGCCGGCGGCCGCGGTGCGGGGCGCGGCCGTGCGCCCCGCACCGCGGGGCGGGTCAGATGCCGAACGGTGCGGCGTAGCGGACGGTTCCGCCGGGCAGCGGGTGGCCGGCGTCGAGGGTGAGGGCCATCAGGGCCTCGTCCGGGACGTCGATGCTCAGTCCGATGCCGTGGACGCCGGCACGGGTGAAGCCGAACCGGGGGTAGTAGGCCGGGTGTCCCAGGACGACGACGTGGTGCTCGCCCGTGTCCTTGGCCGCCTTGAGTGCGGCGCGGATGACGGCGGAGCCGGCGCCGCTCCTCTGCTGCCCGGGCCTGACGGCGCACGGTGCCAGGCACAGCGCCGGGGTGTCGCCGATGTGGCAGCGGGTCAGCAGGGCGTGGCCGGCGATGGCGCCGTTCCCGTCTGCCGCGACGAGGGAGAGGCCGTCGATCCATGCGTCCGCGTCGGCGCGCAGGGCGTCGACGAGATCGGCCTCCGCCTCGGTACCGAAGGCGGCGAGGTTGATGTCACGGATGGCGGGAATGTCGGCGCGGGTCTCGGCGCGCGTGGTCCAGGTGGTGCTCATGCTGGATGAAGATCCGTTCAGGACGGTGTTCGTGTGGGCGCCCCGCGAGCTCACGCTCCCGGCAGGGCAGGGCAGGGCAGGGCAGGGCAGGGCAGGGCAGGGCGAAGTCAGGCCACGGCCCGGGACGCGAGGCAGACCCGGACGCTGCGCACGGTGGCCCTGGGTACGGTCATCGACCTCACCTCCCCTGCTTCTCCAACTCCTGGTCGGACACGAACGGAGGCCACCGTACAGGAGGCTCTCCGACGTGCGCACGCGCGTTTTCGTGTTCGGATCCCCGGGCGTCTTCGCTGCGGGGAGCAGCGGCGCCCCGAGGCGGCCGGGCCGGCCCGCACCGGATCCGACGTCCCTGCGGGCCGCTGAAGCCCCCGGGCTGCCGAGGTCCCCGGGCCTCGCGGCTCCTGTCCGGTGCGGTGCCGGTGCCCGCGCGCCGCGACGAGCGCTTTTCCGGGCGCGGGC
>NZ_MSJQ01000023.1 GCF_014596515.1 Streptomyces sp. CBMA156 | reverse complement strand
CACCGCGTCGGCCCGGTAGGAGTTCCCGCGGGCCGCGCGGCCGAGCTCCTCGCCGACGAGCACCCCGGCCGTCAGGCCGAGACCGAGGCCGCCGGCGGCGGCCGGCCGTTCGAAGGCGGCCGCGTCCAGCGCGTCGAGCACCGGCCGGGTCGGGCCGCAGGCCCCGTCGGCCACCGGCGCGCCGTGGATCCCGTCCAGGGCGGGGAGGCCGTCCAGGCCGGTGCGCAGCGCCCTGCGCAGCTGGATGAAGAGCGGGTCGGGGGTGAGGTCCATGTCAGTGCTCCTGCGGTCCGATGGAGTCGAACGCGGCGGCCGTGATCTGGAGCATCACCTCGGAGGTGCCGGCCGACAGCGTGAGCCCCGGCGCCTCCCGGAAGGCCGAGTCCAGGGTCTGCGCCGCTCGGGTGCGGTCGGCCCGCTGCTCAGGGGTGGGGACGCCGGCGGCCCAGGCCGCGACGCTCTGGGCGAGTTCGCTGCTGTGGTACTTCGCGACGGCGGCCGCGACCTGGTCGACCCGGTCCGCCGCCAGGCCGGTGAGCACCTCCCAGGCGAGGACGTGGTCGGCGGTGAGCGCGCCGTACCAGCGCCCGATCCGTTCGAGGTCCGCGTCGTGCGGGTCGTCCGCCCCGCCGTCGGCCAGGGCCTCCAGCGCGGCCTCCAGCCAGTGTTCGGCCTTGAGGTAGTAGTCGAGGCCGGTGCGCTCGATGGCCAGCGCCTGGTTGAGCAGCGGCCACCCCTCGTCGCGCGGCCCGAGGAGGGCGTCGCCCGGCACCGCGACCGCGTCCAGGTCGATCCGGTGGAAGTGCTCGTCGCCGATGCCGGGGATGACCGACACCGCGACGCCGGGAGCGGACATGTCGACCAGGAACAGGCTGATCCCCTGGTACTTCCCCGCGCCCGGCGTCGTGCGGGCCGCGCACAGGCCGAGGTCGACGAACCGGGTCTTCAGGCTGAACACCTTGGTGCCCGTGATCCGGTAGCCGTCGCCGTCCGGTTCGGCCACGGCCCGCAGCGCGCCGAGGTCGGACGCCGCGTCCGGCTCGGTGTAGAGCACCGAGGCGAAGCTCTCGCCGCGGGCCAGCGCGGGCAGGTACCGGCGCTTCTGCTCGTCGCTGCCCGCCATCAGCAGGAACTGGCCGACGATCTGGATGGTGTTGACGTGCAGGGTGTCGGGGACGCCCGCGCGCACCAGCTCCTCGGCGACGATCGCCGCGTCGGTGAGCGGACGGCCCGCTCCGCCGTACTCGGCCGGCCAGTGCACGGCGAGCAGTCCCAGCTCCCCGAGCAGGCGGTAGAGCGGGCGCTGGTCCGGCTCGACGCCGTCGGCGCCGGTGGCCGCCGCCGCGGCGGTGCGCACCTCGGGGGAGCGCAGCGTCCTCCGCACCTCCGCGCGGAACCGCTCTTGGTCCTCGGTGAACCCGTACCGCATCTGCGTCTCCTCAAGGGGCGAGCATCTCTTCGATCGCCGCGACGACCCGGTCCAGCGCCGGTTCCGTGAACAGGGTGTAGTGGTCGGCGGGCACGCTCCCGGCCCGGAACGGGCCCGTGCACACCGCCCGCCACTGCTCCTCCATGGCGGGGTGGGGCGAGGCGGTCAGCACCGTGACCGGGCCACCGTACGGGGCCGGCGGGCGGTACTCCTGCATCGACAGGGCGCAGGACCGGAAGGTGGCGAAGCGGGAGTCCAACTCCTGCTCGGTGAGCTCCAGTTCGACGCCGAGCCCGGCCAGGGTCCGGCGGACGGCGGCCACCCCGGCGGCCGGGTCGTCCAGCACCGCGTGCACCGCGGGGCCGGTGCAGCCCGCGAGCCTGGCGACGTCGTGCACGAACCGCTGCCGCACCGTCGGCTCGTCCAGGGGGACGGTGTCCTCGTCGTACGCGGCGTCCAGCAGGACGAGCGGCGGGCGCTGCCCGGTCTCCAGCTCGATCTGCCGGGCGACCTCGAAGGCGAGCACGCCGCCGTAGGACCAGCCGGCCAGGCAGAACGACCCCGGCAGACCGCTCGCGGTCAGGGACCGCGCGATCCTGGCGGCGGTGGCCGCCATCGCGTCCGGTGGAGCGACGGCGGCGTCCAGCGGGTCGGCGGCGAACCCGGCCACCCCGATGTCCGCGCGCAGCGCCCTGGCCAGCGGCATGTAGCAGAACAGCTCGCCGCCGGAGGGGTGCAGCAGGACGACCTGGGCCGGGCCCGACGCGCGCATCACCACCGGTGCCCGGTCGTCCGCCCGCGCGGCCGTCCCGGCGCCGTCCTGCCCGGACAGGCCCGCCAGCGCGTCGAGCGGGTCGCCGTCGTCGCGCCGGGCGGCGCGGTCGGCGTCGATGACGGAGGCCAGGTGCGAGACGGTCGGCGAGGCGAAGAAGTCGCCGAGCGTGATCTCCACCCCGAACCTGCGGCCGATCGCCGACATCAGCTGGACGGCCTGGAGGCTGTTGCCGCCGGCCAGGAAGAAGTCGTCGCGCACGCCGATCCGGCCGCCGCGCAGCAGGGGGGCGAGCACGTCGTCCAGCAGCCGCCGTTCCGTCACGGTGAGCGACTCGTCGCCGGGGCGGTCGTCGGTGCGGCCGCGGTCGGGCGCGGGCAGCCGGCGCCAGTCGACCTTGCCGCTGCTGGTGAGCGGCAGTTCGTCGAGGACCACGAAGTACGACGGGATCATGTACGACGGCAGGCGGGTGCCGAGGTGCTCGCGGACCGCGGGCACCTGCTGCTCGGTGATCCCGGTCAGGTAGCCGACCAGGTACTTGTCCCCGCCGTCGTCGGCGCGGGTCCGCACGCTGACCGGTCCGATGCCGTCGAAGGCGGTCAACGCCGACTCCACCTCGCCCAGTTCGATCCGCAGGCCGCGGATCTTGACCTGCTGGTCGAGCCGGCCGAGGAAGACCAGCCGGCCGTCGGCCAGCCGCTTCACCAGATCGCCGGTCCGGTACAGCCGTCCACCGGGCGCGGTGCCGAACGGGTCGGCGACGAACTTCTCGGCGGTCAGCTCGTCCCGGTCGAGGTAGCCGCGCGCCAGTCCGGCGCCGCCGATCACCAGTTCGCCGGGCACACCGACCGGCACCTGGCGCAGGTCGCGGTCCAGCACGTGCGCCACGTGGTTGGCCATCGGCAGGCCGATCGGCGGCGAGGCGTCCCAGGTGCCGGGGCACTCCTCCACGATCACCGTGACCGTGCACTCGGTCGGCCCGTAGCCGTTGAACAGCCGACGGCCGGGGTTCCACCGGTTCACCAGCTCACCGCTGAACGCCTCGCCGCCGACGAACGCGATCCGCAGGTCGGTGAACTTCTCGGGCGCCAGCAGCGGCATGACGGTCGGGGGCAGGTCGATCACGGTGATGCCGGCCCGCTCCATCAGCGCCTGGAGCCGGTCGACGGACAGCCGTTCGTCGTCGGTCGCCAGGCACAGCCGTGCTCCGGTGAGCAGCGCCGAGAACGTCTCGAAGACGGAGACGTCGAAGGTCACCGAGGCGAACCCGAGCACCCGGTCGGCCGGGGTCAGCTCGAACAGGTCCCGGGTGGAGTCGACGAAGTTGACCACGCCGCGGTGTTCGAGCAGCACGCCCTTCGGCTTGCCGGTGCTGCCCGAGGTGTAGATGACGTACGCGACGTCGTCCGGCCGCGCGGCGAGCGGCGGGTTCCCGCCGGGCATCGCCGCCAGCTCCTCGCGGACGTCGTCCAGCGTCACGACGGGCGCGCCGGCCTCGGCCACGGCCCTGCCGGTCCCGGTGTGCGCGATCACCGCGCGCAGGTCCGCGTCGGAGGCGATCTCCGCGACGCGGGCGGGCGGATGCGCCGGGTCGAGCGGCACGTAGGCCGCGCCGGTCTTGAGCACCGCGAGGATCGCGGTCGGCACGTCCACGGTCCTGTGCAGACAGAGGCCGACCCGCATGCCGGGCCCGACGCCGCGCCCGCGCAGCAGGGCGGCGAGCCGGTTCGCCCGGGTGTTGAGCTCGGCGTAGCCGGTCTCGACGCCGTCGACGAGGACCGCCACGGCGTCCGGAGCCTCCCGGACGCGCGCCTCGAACTCCGCCACGACGGTGGATTCGCGGATCGGCCGCACCGGCCCCCGGCCGACCTCGGCCAGGAACGCCAGGTCCGCCGGGCTCAGCACCTCGGCGGCGGACAACGGGGTGTCCGGGGCGGCGGTCAGGGCGCGCAGCAGCCCGTCGTAGTGCCGGGCGAACCTGGCGACGCTCGCGGCGTCGAACAGGTCGGTGTTGAACTCGACGCGCAGCACGGCGTCGGCGCCGGGAGCGGTCCGCTCCGCCAGGCTCCAGCTCATGTCGAACCGGGAGCCGCGGCCGCGGACGCTCTCGCGCGAGGTCTCGATGCCCGGCAGGGCGGTCGCGAGGTCCGGGGCCTGGTCCTGGTCCGGGTCCGGGTCCGGGGAGGCCACGCCGAACACGATCTGGAAGACGGGGGAGCGGGACGGGTCGAGGACCGGGTCCGCGGCGGCGACCAGCCTGTCGAGGGACAGGCCGCCCCTCTGGTACGCCTCGGACGTCACGCGCCCGACCCGCCGGACCAGTTCGCGGAAGGTCGGGTCGCCGGAGAGGTCCGTGCGCAGCACCCGCAGGTCGGTGAAGGGGCCGACCACCGAGGACACGGCGTCGTGCGGCCGGTCCGGGTCAGGCGAGCCGATCACCAGGTCGTCCAGGCCCGAGTAGCGGTGCAGCAGGGTGAGGAACGCGGCGGTGAGGACATCGGACGGGCTCGCGCCCTCCTCCCCGGCCAGCTTGCCCGCCCGCTGCACGCCCTCGTGCCCGACGGGGAAGCTGTCGGCGCCGCCCGCGAAGGTCCTGGCGTCGCCGCGCGGCCGGTCGGTCGGGAACTCCAGGACCTCGGAGCCGGCCAGCTTCTCCCGCCAGTACGCGGCCGCCGCGTCCAGGTCGGCGGTGCGCCGCCGGGCGCGCTGCCACACCGTGAAGTCGGGGTACTGCACCGGGAGTTCAGGAAGTCGCGGGGCGTCGCCGGCGAGCCGTGAGCGGTAGCACTCGGCGAGGTCGCGGGCCAGCACCTCCCGCGAGCGGGCGTCGCACACCACGTCGGGCAGGTCGAACAGGAAGAGGTGGTCGTCCGGCGCCACCCTGACCAGCAGCGCGCGCCACACCGGCATCCTGGCCGGGTCGAACGGTGCCCCGCTCCGCGCCTCCACCAGGGCCCGCGCGGCGGCGAGCCGCTGCCCGTGGTCCGCGCCCTCGGCCTCGACCAGCGGCAGTTCGACCGGGACCTCGGGCACGACCACCTGCATCGGGCCGCCCTCGCGCTCCACGATCACGGTCCGCAGCGCGTCGTGCCGGGCGACGACCGCGGCCAGCGCGGAGCGCAGCGCCCGCGCGTCCAGGCCGCCCCGCAGGCGCAGGCACAGCGGCATCCCGCCGACCGGGGCGTCCGGTGCCGGGCCGTCGAGGAACCGGAGGGTCTCCTGCGCGGGCGACAGCGGCACAGGCCCGGTGTCGCCGCGCGGCGTCGGGCCCCGCTCCGCCGCGGCGCGCGCCTGCTCCCGCAGCCGGGCGAGGAACCGTGTGCGGCGCTCCGCCGGCAGCGCGGCGAGGCGCTGGGTCAGGTCGGTCACCGCAGGCTCCTCTCGGGCCGGGGCGCCGCGGTCTCCGGGGTGTCCGCGCGCACGGGCAGCTGCGCCAGCTCCGTGACGGCGAGGGTCAGCACGTCGATGCCGCGCAGGTAGTCGGACAGCACGATGTGCTCGTCGTCGGCGTGGTCGAGGCTGCTGTCGCCCGGGCCGTAGGTGGCCATCGGGACGTCCCAGACCTCGGCCAGGGTGTTCATGTCCGAGGTGGCCGTCTTCACCACCAGGCGCGGCTGGGCGTGCAGTCGCCTGACCCCGGACACCAGGGCGCGGACCACCGGGTCGGACCTGCCCACCCGGCAGGCCGCCACCGAGTTCACCACGTCGAGGTCGCCGGCCGTCAGCCGCTCGCGCAGCGCGCCCACCAGGGCGTCGACGTCGAATCCCGGCGGGATGCGGATGCTGAGGTCGGCCGTCGCCGAGGTCATGTCGGCGTTGAGCCGGCAGAGCGTTGCGCCCGGCTGGGCGAACACGCCGTGGCTCGCGTCCGGGCCGAGCAGGTCGACCAGCGCGTCCCAGCAGGCGACGGCCAGTTCGGAGGCCTTCGGCGCCGGGTTGCTCGGGTGGGTGGCGGGGCACTTGACGGTGTAGCGCAGGTCGAGCTTGCCCTTGTAGCCGAGCACCACGCTCGACCAGCCGCTGGGTTCGCCGATGACCAGCGCGTCCGGCCGCTGGTGGGCGGCCCGGATCGCCATCGCGCCCCGGGAGCGCGGGGTCTCCTCCTCGACGACGCCGATCACCACCAGTCGGCCGGCGAAGTCCACCGCGCCGGCCGCGGCGCAGATCATCGCGGCGAGCGGGCCCTTGGCGTCCACCGCGCCGCGGCCGTACAGCCGGCCGTCCTCGGAGCGGACCCGGACCTGGCCCGAGACGGTGTCCATGTGCCCCAGCAGCATGACGGTCGGGCCCTCACCGCGTTCGATGACGCCGATGACGTTGCCCACGCCGTCGATGTGGGTCAGGAAGCCCAGGTCCGTCATCGCCTCGGCCAGGTAGTCGGCCAGCGCGCGCTCCTGGTAGGACGTGGAGGGGATCTCCAGCATGTTGCGCAGCAGTCCGACGGCGTACGTCTCGGTGACGCTGCCGGAGGATGTGAACGCCCAGTTCATCGTTGCGCTCGCTCCAGTAGGTGGTCGACGATGTGGTCCGCGACGTCGACCCGGTCGCCGAGCGCGGATTGGAAACCGGAGAACTCGACCCGGTGGTTGACCTCCAGCACCAGCAGCCGGCCGTCCCGGTCCTCGATCAGGTCGACACCGGCGATGTCCGCGCCGACGGAGGAGGCGGCGGCGAGCGAGAGCTTGGTGATCTCCGCCGTCGCCTCGCACGGCCGGGTCTGCCCGCCGAGGGCCACGTTGGTGCGCAGGGCCTCACCGCTCCGGTAGACGGCCCCCAGCACCTCGCCGCCGACCACGATCACCCGGATGTCCCGGTCGGGCTTGTCGATCAGCTCCTGCACGTACCCGAGGTGCGACTGCGGGCCCGGCAGCGCGGCGACGTACTCGAGCACGGCCTCCGCGGTGGCCCGGTCGGCCAGCGGGACCACCAGCCGGCCCCAGGAGCCGACCAGCGGTTTGATCAGGGCCGGGTAGCCGATGGAGTCCAGGGCCTCCAGCGTGGCCTGCGGCGTGAGGCCGAGCGCGGTGCGCGGAGTCGGCACCCCGGCCGTCAGGAAGGCCAGGGTGGTGCGCCACTTGTCGCCGCAGACCTCGGTGGCGTCCGGGCTGTTGACCACCTCGACGCCCGCGGCGTCGAGGCAGCGGGCCGCGTACTCGGCGCGGACCTGGCCGATCTCCCGGTTCAGCGCGAGCCCCCAGGGCAGGCCGTGCTGCCCGGCCGGGAACCACTGCCGGCGGGTGTCGACGTGCTCGAAGGGGACGCCGCGCCGGTCGAAGGCGTCGAACAGCCGTTTCTCGTCCGCGCCGATCCTGCTGGCGAGTACCGCGATCCCGCGGTCCCCCGGGCGCTCTGTCGCTGACACGTGACCTCCGTATTAGGGGCACTGATTGACCGGACGGTACAACCGGCCTGACGCGTGAATAGGAAACTACGAGCAGGCCGGCCCCGGGCGCGTCCGCGACAAGTTCAGGCCAGGGGACGCACCGTGATGACTTTCACCGCCGGCGACTGCGAAGTCTGCTTACCCGGGTCCGGTCGCACCCGTGCCACGCTGGACCGGATTCGCATACCTGCCGCATTGACCGGTGCGCGCTTTTCGTTCGGCTGCGTCCAGCCGCGTCGGAGACGAGGGGGAAATCGTGGGACACACATCGGACCGGATACCGGTGCTCGCATTGTGGAGCGCGCCGCGCTGCCGATCCACCGCGTTCGCGCGGATGATGACGGAACGGGACGACCGCGTCGTCGTGCACGAGCCGTTCTCCCGGGTGGTCGACTTCGGCGAGGTGGAGGTCGGCGACCGGGTCGCGCACACCGAGCAGGACGTGCTCGCGCGGCTGCGCGCCATCGCGGCGGAGAAGCCGGTGTTCTTCAAGGACACCACGGACTTCCACTACCCGGCGCTGCTCGCCGACGAGGACTTCCTCGCGGCCGCGACCCACACCTTCATCATCCGGCACCCGGCCGAGGCCATCGCGTCGCACCACGCGCTCAACCCGGACCTCGGCCGCGACGAGATCGGCTTCGCCCGGCTGTACGAGATCTTCACCGCCGTGCAGAACGCCACCGGGACCACGCCGGTCGTGGTCGACTCCGACGACCTGCTCGACCGGCCGGCCGAGACCGTGCGGGCGTACTGCGCGGCGGTGGGCATCCCCTTCGTCCCGGAGGCGCTGAACTGGGGGGCGGGGATGCGGTCGGAGTGGCGGACGACCAGCAAGTGGCACCAGTCGACCAGCGAGACCACCGGTTTCGCGCGCGGCCGCAGCGACGGCGCCGAGAAGGTCGCCGCGGACCCGGTGCTGCGGGCCCACCGCGACTTCCACCTGCCGTACTACGAGAAGCTGCGCGCCGCCGCGATCCGGCCCTAAGGCCGAGAAGCCGAGAGGCCGTGAGGCCGTGAAGGTGCGAAGTCGTGAATCCGGGAGCGGCCGGCCGGAATACCCGGCGGGACCGCCCGTCGGCCGTCCCGGTCCGGCGGCCGGGACATTCGAAGGCAATCGCGGGACGGACGGACACCGCGAGCCAGTCATCCAGTGCGGAATGCAAAAAGGCTTTCCAGTGAGGTGGGTCACTTGACGGGCATTTCGGTGTCCTCCGCCCGAGCCGGACTGTGCGAACCGGTCGACATATCCGGCCATCGCAACAACACGGCCATCTCCGCGGCGACGGAGACCAGGGCGGGGAAATTCAATGTGTGGGGAAACTCGTTCGCCGCCGAGTACCTGCCGGAGGGCAAGAGCCTCGTCCACGTGGACGGAGTCCCCTTCGAGTTCCCTCCGGTCTGCGAAGGACCGGACAACGTCCGCTGCGCCGGACAGTTCATCCGCGTCCCCGAGGGCCGCTACGACTGGGTGCACGTCCTGGCCGCGTCCGAACGGCGCTGCGAGGACACCGTCGAGCTGAACTTCGCCGACGGCTCGGTCGACGCGGAACCGCTGCGGATCTCCGACTTCTGGGCGGCGCCCGCGTGGTTCGGCGAGGTCAAGGCGTTCGAGAGCCTCGTCATGCACTACCCGCACCACGTGCAGCGGGGCGTTGCCGCGGTCATGTGGGCGCAGCGCGTGCCGGTCACCCGGCGGGCCGGCCTGACCGGCATCCTGCTGCCCCGCAACGTCGCGGTGCACGTCTTCGCGGTCACCCTCCAGCGGACGGAGCCCTGACATGACCGTCGAAGCGACGGCCCGGACGTACCACATCACCGGCCCCGAACCGGAGTTGTGGTACCGCGACCTGGTCAGCTGCCTCCAGGCCACCTTCGGCTCGCTCCTGATCCGGGAGGGCGCCGACCCGCTGGCCGTGCTCGGGGCGAGCTGGCGGTTCCTGCACCTGCCGGGGGACGTCAGGTCCGAGGAGTTCTACTACCCGTGCCCCGACCAGGAGTCCGGCGGCCCCGACCTCGGCGCCGCCCTGGCGCCGCACCACGGACTGCACTCGCGCTGGTGGCAGCCCGCCGACGAGAACGACGTCTGGCGGGAGGTGCGCGAGTCGCTGGCCGACAACCGGCCGGTCATCGCCGCCGTGGACAACTTCCACCTGCCGTTCCGGCCCGCGTACGGCGACGTGCACGCCGCCCACCTGGTGGTGGTCTACGGCCTGGACGAGACCCGCGGGGTGGTGTACGTCTCGGACGCGATGCCGCCGGCCTTCCGCGGCGCCGTCCCGATCGAGGAGTTCCTGCGCAGCTGGGGCTCGGCGAACCCGACCGACGTCCAGGACGCGTTCTTCAGCGACTCGCGGATCGGCCGGCGCTGCCTCGACGTCCGCCTCGACGCCCCGCCCGCGCCGCTGACCCCCGAACTGCTCGGCGGCTTCCTGCGCACCGACGTCGAGGGCTTCACCACGGCCGGCCCGGCCCGTACCGGCCTCGCCGGGTACGACGAGTTCGCCGCGGAACTCCTCGACCGCTGCCGGGCCGGGGACGCCGGCGCGCTGCGCGAGCTGTACCCGTTCGGCTGGGGCATGCAGGCGCAGGCCTCGCTGCACGGCGAACTGCTGCGCCGCTGCGGCCGGCAGTGGGACGACCCGGCGCTCGCCGGCGCCGGACGGGCCGTCGAGGCCGTCGCGCACGCGTGGACCGGGCTGCGGTTCACCGGCGCGCACGGCCTCCAGGACCCCCGTGCGGCCGCAGCCGACATCGCGCACCACGCCACGGTGCTGCGCGGCGCGTACGCGCGTGCGGTCGACGCCGTCGGCGCCGTGGCGGCGCGACTGTGACCGCCCGCAGTTCGACCACCGTGACGCTCTGGACGGGAGAATGATGAGCAAGCTGGCAGCATTGGGCGGTACCGCGGCCGTGCCGAGGGAGCGGCGCCGGGTGGAGTGGCCGCTGATCGAGGACGAGGACCGCAAGGCCGTCCTCGACGCGCTCGACGGCCCGCGGCTGGTGTCTGACACGGACGGCGTGAACGCCGTCTCCATCCTGGAGGAGAGCTGGGCCCGGCGCTTCGGCTTCGGGCACTGCGTGGCGGTGTCCAACGGCACCGCGGCCCTGTCCCTCGCGCTGGCCGCGCTCGGCATCGGGCCCGGGGACGAGGTGATCGTGCCCGCGCTCAGCTTCATCGCCACCGGGCTCGCCCCGGTCCACCAGATGGCCGTGCCCGTGTTCGCCGACATCGACCCGGTCACCTTCAACATCGATCCGGACGACATCGAGCGCCGGATCACCGACCGGACCAGGGCGATCATCCCCGTGCACCTGCACGGCGCGCCCGCCGACATGGACCGGATCACCGGGATCGCGGCCAGGCACGACCTCAAGGTGGTCGAGGACGCCGCCCAGGCGCCCGGGGCGACCCACCGCGGGCGGCCGGTCGGCGGGATCGGCGACGCGGGCTCGTTCAGCCTCCAGGTCAGCAAGAACATCCCGACCTGCGGCGAGGGCGGCCTGCTGGTCACCGGCGACGACGAGCTGGCCGGGGCGATGCGCCGGGGCCGGCAGTTCGGCGAGGTGATCGAGGCCGGCCGCGAGCGCGACTACGTCTCGTACGGCCTGGGCTGGAACCACAAGATGAACGCCCTCCAGGCCGCGTTCACCGTCGCGCAGCTCGCCCGGTTCGACGAGTACGAGCGCGCGCGGCAGCGGAACATCACCGGGTTCCTCGCGCGGCTCGCGAAGCTGCCGGGGCTCCAGGTGCCGACCGCGCTCCCCGACACCACCCACGCCTGGCACATCCTGCGGTTCCGGTTCGACCCGGCCGCGTTCGGTCTGGACGGGGTGCGGCCGGAGGCCCTGCGCTCGACCGTGCGGCGGCTGCTGCGCGCCGAGGGCGTGCCGATGTCGCAGTACCAGCTCATGCCGCTGCCCGACCAGAAGGTGTTCGTGGACCGCGTCGGCTTCGGCTCGGGCCACCCGTGGGCCGTGACCGGCGCGCCCGGCACGGTCGCGGGGGAGGACTACCCGGTGACCCGCGCGGTCATCGCCGACTCCCTGACCATCCAGAAGCGCCACCTCCACCCGGGTTCGGGGGACCTGCTCGCCCTGTACGCGGACGCCTTCGAGAAGGTGTGGCAGAACCTCGACATGGTGGCCACGCTCGCGAAGGCGGCGTCGTGACCACGGGTCAGCTCCTGGAGCGGGACTCGCTGGAGGCGGTCGCCGCCCGCATCCGCGCGCACGTCGTCGACATGTGCGCGGGCCCCGAGGGCGGTCACCTCGGCGGCGCGTTCTCCTGCGCCGACGTGCTCACCGCGCTGTACTTCTCGGTGCTGAACGTGGACCCGGAGCGGCCGGACGACCCGGACCGCGACCGCTTCCTGCTCAGCAAGGGCCACGCCGCCGTCGGCCTCTACGCGACGCTGGCCGAACGGGGCTTCTTCCCGGTCGCGGAACTCGCCGGATACGGCCGCCCCGGCAGCAGGCTGATGGGCCATCCGGTCCGGGCGGTGCCCGGCGTGGAGCTGCCGACCGGATCGCTCGGCCACGGCCTCGCGCTGGGCTGCGGCTTCGCGCTGGCCGCCCGCTACGCCGGCCGCGCCTCGCGCAGCTTCGTGCTGCTCGGCGACGGCGAGCTCCAGGAGGGCTCGGTGTGGGAGGCGGCCATCGCGGCCGCGTCGCTGCGGCTGGACCGGCTGGTCGCCGTGGTGGACCGCAACGGACTGCAGCTGACCGGCGCCACCGACGGCATCGCGCCGATGGAGCCGCTGGCCGACCGCTGGCGCAGCTTCGGCTGGGCGGTCCGTGACGTGGACGGGCACGACCCGGCCGCACTGGCGGAACACCTCGCCGCCGCCCCGTGGGAGCCGGGCAGGCCGAGCGTGCTGATCACCCGCACGGTCAAGGGCCAGGGGCTCCCGTTCCTCGCCGGCCGCAGCGCCAGCCACTACGTGACGCTGTCGCCGCGCAACCACGCGCGGGCGATCCGCGCCCTGCAGGCCACGGAGGCCGCCGAATGAGCCGTGCGACCCGCGAGGCCTACCGGGACAGGCTGCTCGCCCTGCTGGGCGGGCACCCCGAGCTGATGTGCCTCGATTCCGACACCGGCCTGTTCAGCGCCGAGCACGCCGCCGCGGCCGGCGACCAGTACCTCAACCTCGGCATCGCCGAGCACAACCTGATGGGCATCGCGGCCGGGATGGCCGCGTCCGGGCGGATGCCGTTCGTCAACACGATGGCCGCCTTCGCCACGTCCAGGGCCCTGGAACCGATCAAGATCGACATCGCCTACAACAAGCTGCCGGTCCGCATCGCGGCCACCCACGGCGGCCTGGCCGCGGGCCACCTCGGCCCGACCCACCAGGCCCTGGAGGACCTCGCCGTGATGCGGGTCCTGCCCGGGATGACCGTGGTGGTCCCGGCCGACGCCGCCGCCACGGAGGCGTTCGTCGAGCAGAGCCTGGAGCTGGCGGGACCGCTCTACCTCCGGCTCGGCCGCAAGCCGTCCCCGGCGCTGCCCGCCGCCCCGCCGCCGGTCATCGGGAAGGCGCAGACGCTGCGGCAGGGCGGCGACGTGGTGCTCGCGAGCTGCGGCCCGTACCCGGTGCTCGCCTGCCTCGCCGCGGCGGAGCTCCTCGCCGGGCAGGGCATCGAGGCGACCGTGCTGAACATGCACACGCTGCGGCCGTTCGACACGCGGACGCTGGTGGCCGCCGTCCGGCCGGCCTCGCTCGTGGTGACCCTCGAAGAGCACTGGTGCAGCGGCGGCCTGGGCGGCGCGGTGGCCGAGGCGGTGGCCGAGGAGGCGCCCACCCGGGTGCTGAGGCTGGGCATGCCGGACCGGTTCGTCGACGAGGTCGGCAACCAGGAACACCTGGTCGCGCACTACGGCCTCACCGCGGAGCGGGTGGTGCGGACCGTCCGCACCGCCCTCGACGCGGCGGCCCGCGCCGGGCGGACCGAGCGAGTGGACGTCACCGCGTGACCACGGCACGGGAGTCGGGGCCCGTCACGACCGAGCTGCCACCGTCGTCGCACGTCGTCGTGGTCAACCGCTGGGGTGAGCGGTACGCGGAGTACGCCGGCTACATCGACCACCGGTACCACCGGGTGACGTACGTGAGCACCGAGGTCGGGCTCGCCTCGGTGCCCGGGTCGGCGGCCGGCGTCGCCGTGGTGAAGGCCACCGACGACCTGCCCGAGGTCACCGCGGCCGTCGAGGACCTGGTCCGGCGGTACGGGCGACCCGAGCGGATCGTCGCGCTCAAGGAGGACGACCTCCTGGCCGGGGCCGCGCTGCGCGAGCGGTGGCAGGTTCCCGGGCCGCGGACCGACCAGCTGCTGCCGTTCCGGGACAAGCTGGTGATGGTCGCCAAGGTCGCCGCGGCGGGCCTGTCCGTCCCGGACTTCGCCCCGGCCCCGGACGCCGGCAGCGTGCTGTCCTTCGCACGGGTCCACGGGTGGCCGGTGGTCGTCAAACCGACGATCGGCAGCTCCAGTTCGGGCGTCGTCCGGATCGACACGCCCGAGGAGCTGGACGGACTGAGCTTCGACGACGGGCCGTACCTGGTCCAGACGTTCGACCCGAACCCGATCTTCCACGTCGACGGTTCCAGCGACGGCGACACGGTGTCCGTCGTCCGGGCATCCCGTTACCTCAACAACTGCATGGACTTCCGCGGCGGCACCGTCCTGGGCTCCGTCGAGGAGAGCGATCCGGCGCTGGAGCGGCTCGTCGCCGACTTCGCCGGGCGGGTCCTGCGCGCGCTCACGGACCGGCCCACCGTGTTCCACCTGGAGGTGTTCGTCGACCGTGCGGCGGGGACGTGCACCTTCCTGGAGATCGGCGCCAGGGTCGGGGGAGCGGAGATCCCGCTGCTGTGGCGGGAGGTCCACGGCCTCGACCTGATGGAGGTCGCGTTCCGCAACCAACTCGCCCTGCCCCCGCGGGCGTTGCCCGCGCTGCGCGGCGAGGAGGTCGGCGGCTGGCTGCTCGTCCCCGCCCCGGAGAGCAGGCCGTGCCGGATCACCGCGGTGACGTCCATGCTCGGGCGCTCGCCCGGCCCGTACGCGGAGGTGGTGCTGGAACCCGGCGAGGTGCTGCCGGAGGCCGACTCCTACTACGAGCACGTGGGCGGCAGGTTCCGCTTCCGCGGCGCGTCCACGGCCGCCGTGGAGGAGGCCGTCCAGCGCACCGCGGCGGCGTTCCGGGTGGAGGCGGAGCCGCTGATCCAGGTGTGCTGACCCGTGGACCGGCGCGTGGCCGGTGGCTCAGGGCGTGTCCCGCGGACCCGGAAGGGGCCTCGGGGCACGCCCTGTCGGCGTTCCGGGCCGGCCGGGTGCCGGACGGGCCGTGCAGCCGACGACGCCCCGGCCCGGGGCGTCGTCGCGTCGGCTCAGTCCGCCCGCGGCGGCGCGGTGATGCGGTAGTCGAGCGCGCCCAGGACGGTCTCGGCCCGGGCCCGCAACTGGCCCACGGAGTCGGCGGTCATCGCGAAGCGGATGAAGTAGTTCTCCTGCTCCAGGCTGTGGACCAGGTAGCCGTCGACCAGCTCCGCCTTGATCACGCCCGGCAGTCCGAGCAGGTCGTCCTCCGTCGTGCGCATCTCGACCCGGCCGAGCTCCTCGGCCTCCACGTCGACCCAGCCGACGATCGCCCGGTCGCGGACCGGGCCCAGCCGGTCCAGGGAGAACTCGCCCAGCGCCATGGAGACCACCGCCTCCATCGGGTCGATCCCGCTGACCTCGCGGATCGCCGTGGGGTACATGCCGCCGCCGAACCTGAGGTTGATCTCCACCAGTTCCGTGCGGCCGTCCTCGTCGGACCGGCCCTCGACGTGCAGCCAGTGCTGGTCGAGGCGCAGGTCGGCGCAGAACGCGCTGACCGCCTCGGTCAGGGCGCGCACGCCCGCCCGCACGTGGTCCTGCTGGGGCGGGTGGACCCGCAGCCCCGCGTCGTGGTGCCTGACGTCGTCGTGGTCGGGCTTCTCGACCGCCAGGACCGGGTGGAAGCGGCCGTCCACGACGGGGCCGTCCACGGAGAACTCGACGCCGGGCAGGAACTCCTCGTAGACCATCTCGGTGCCGGAGTGCCCGCCGTCGGCCAGGTGGCGCTGCCAGGCGAGGAGTTCGTCCGGGCCGTCGACCCGGTGGACCAGCCGCGAGGCCGCGGAGTCACGGGCGGGCTTGACGATGGCGGGGAAGAAGTCCACCTCCGCCGGGTCGCCGCAGTAGCGCATGGCGGACAGCCCCAGGGCCCGCATCCGGTCCCTGACCAGCGTCTTGCTGGCCAGCACCTCCAGGCCGGCGCCGGCTCCCGGCAGGCCGTAGTGGGCGGCCAGCGCGTCCTTCCAGGGGATCAGCGCCTCGATCAGGCTGACGACGGCGGTGGGGACGATCCCGCGCTCGTCGAGCCGGGCGATGAGCGCGGGCACGTCCTCGCCGTCCCAGTCCACCAGGACGTGGTCGTCGCAGTCGTCGCGGTGGCGGTTGTCCGCGAGTTCGGAGACCAGGACCGAGCGCAGGCCGCGGGCCCGCAGCTGTTCGGCGGCGAGGAGGACGCCGCCGGCCTGCCACTTGGAGAGGATGAGTACGGATTTCACGCGCCGCGACCTCCGGGCCGAGTTCCAGGGCTGGTGCCGAGAAGCACCCAGACCAGCACGAGGGTGGCACGGGCGGGTCCGCGCCGAGGTAAGCGAGGTGCGTAGCCGAAGGACGGCGAGGTCAACGCGGTGCGTCCGCACGGATGAGCTTGTCGCGGACGCACCCGGCGCCGACACGGCCGTACCGTCCTTTTCGATGCGGCAGACCGACCGGTACCGCACCGGGACACCACCGGAACCGAGGGTGCGGACCGGTCCCCACCGCCGTCGACACGGCGTTCCGCCCCGGAACAACCGATGGAAAGGAAACCGTCACATGAGCACCATGCTGGCCTGTCCGGAGTGTGAGGACGAGGTGCAGATCAGTCAAACGGCGCGGCTCAACGAGATCGTCGACTGCGCCGGCTGCCGGAGCGAGCTGGAGATCGTGGCGCTGAGCCCGGCCGTCCTCGCCCTCGCGCCCGAGGTCGAAGAGGACTGGGGCGAGTAGGCGATCAGGCAGGTGGGCGCGGTGGCGCCCCGGTTCCCCGGCAAGCGGGTCGGCGGTGCGCAGCCGCGACCAGGTCTCCGGCCCGCCAGGAACCTCCGTCCGGGGTTCGTTCCGACTCACAAGGGAAGTAGCTGACGATGCCAACCAGTTCCCGCGCGCGAACGAGGCGCGTGGCGTTCGTCGACGCGTTCTCGATGGGGCGCCACCTCCTGCCCGTGCTGCACCGGCTCGGCGTGGAGTGCGTGCACGTCCAGTCGCCGAGCCCCGACGTCCACATGGCCCGGCTGCCGTTCCCCGAGGGCTTCGTGGCCGACATCCGGCACGACGGCGACATCGACGCGACGGCGGCCGCGCTGCGCGGGCAGGAGGTCGCCTGGGTGATCGCGGCCGGCGAGTCGGGCGTCGAGCTGGCCGACCGGCTCTCCGCCGAACTCGGCACTCCCGGCAACGGGATGAGCAGGCCGACGGCCCGCCGCAACAAGTACGACATGGTCCTGGCCCTGCGCGATGCCGGACTGGAGCACGCGGACACCATGGTCTCGTCCGACGCCGACGAGATCGTCGAGTGGGCCGAGAAGACGGCGGGCTACCCGGTCGTCCTGAAGCCGGTCGCCAGCGCCGGCACCGACAACGTCGTGGCGTGTACGTCCGCGGAGCAGGTCCGCGCCGTCCACGAGAAGATCATGACCAGCACCGACCGCCACGCGATGCCCAACACCGTGGTGCTGGCGCAGGAGTTCCTGGACGGGGACGAGTACTTCGTCAACACGGTCAGCCGGGACGGCGGGCACCACACCGTGGAGATCTGGCGGTACTACAAGACCCGCCTGCCCGGCGGCAACATCATCTACGACTACAACGAGCCCCTGGCACCGGACGATCCGGTCGCCAAGGAGGTGGAGTCCTACGTCCACCGGGTGCTCGACGCCCTGGAGATCAGGAACTGGGCCGGCCACACCGAGGTCATGGTGACCGCCAGGGGGCCGGTGCTGGTCGAGTGCGCCGCACGCTTCGGCGGGGGGCAGGTCCCGGAGATCCTCGACCGCTGCTTCGGCACCAACCAGGTCGACCTGGTCGTCCGGGCGGTGACGGATCCGGACGGGTTCGACCGACTGCCCACCACCGCCTACCGGTTGCTGGAACGCCTGCGTTTCGTCCACCTCATCAACCGGAGCGAGCGCGGGGTGGTCCCGTCCGAGGAGGCGCTGGCCGCCGTCCGCGGGCTCCCGTCCCACGCCCGCACCGTCCTGTGGCACCCGGAAGGACAGCCGCTGCCCCGGACGATCGACGTCGCGACCCAGGTGGGGTACGTCCTGCTCATCTCCGAGGACCCGGCGCAACTCGACGCCGACTACCGGAAGCTGCGGGAGATCGAGCGCGACCACCTCTACGCCGAGGGGCCCTGAGGTCCGTCCCCGGTGACCGGGCAGAAGCCGCCGAGTAAGGAGTCACGTTGTCCGACAAAGCCGTACGGTCGAGCGTCGGCGAGCCGCGGTTCCGTGACACCCTGCGCGGCCTGCCCCACCGGGTCTGGATCATCAGCCTCGGCAACCTGATCCTCCAGGTCGGCACCTTCCTGCCGGTGTTCATCGTGCTCTACCTGACCAGGAGCGGCTACTCCGCCGGCTCCGCGGGGCTGGTGCTGGGCGCGTCCGGCCTGGGCAGGGTGCTCGGCAACGTCATCGGCGGCTACCTCACCGACTCCATCGGCCGGCGGCCGGCCATCCTGCTGTCGGTCGTGACCACCTCGGGGCTGACGGCGAGCGTGCCGTTCCTCGGACCGCTCCCGCTGGTCGTCGTGGTGGTCGGCCTCATCGGCGTGGTGTCGCAGATCTACCGGCCGGCCATGGCGGCGGTGCTGGTCGACTGCGTGGCACCCGGGCAGCGGCTCGCCGCCTTCGGGGTGCTCCGGTTCGCGCAGAACGTCGGCGCGGCGCTGGGCGGCGTGCTCGGCGGCGTGGTGTCGAGCATCTCCTACCGGGGGCTCTTCCTGGTGGAGGCCGCCGTACTCCTGGTGTTCGGCGCGATCGTGGCGGTGCTGCTGCGGGACACGCCCGGGGAGGGGGCCGGCTCCGACGAGGCGGCGGAGCCGGCCGTGGCGGAGCCGGCGGTCGGGTACCGGCAGGTGCTCGCCGACCGCACCCTGGTGCGGTTCCTGCTGATGACCGTGTTCTCGATGTTCGTCTACATCCAGACCAGCGTCGGCCTGCCGCTGCACGTCACCGCCGTGGGCCTGAGCGAGCGTGACTTCGGGCTCCTCATGGGGCTCAACGGCCTGCTGGTGGTGCTGCTGGAGCTGCCGCTGATCAGCGTGGTCGCCCGGTACCGGCCGGAGTACGTGCTGGCCGCCGGCAACCTGTTCACGTGCGCCGGTCTCGCGCTGACCGGGTTCGCCGACGGGATGGGCCTGCTGGTGGCGACGGTGCTGGTCTGGACGCTCGGCGAGATGGTGTCCTCCTCGATCGTCCAGGCCCACCTGGTGAGCCTGACCCCGCCGGGGCTGGTCGGGCGCTACCAGGGGCTGTACGGCGCCGCGTACACGGTCGGCACGGGCGCCGGCCCGGTGGTCGGCGGCGCCGTGTACGCGAGCAGCCCGGGGGCGCTGTGGATCCTGGTCGCCGTGCTGGGCCTGCTGAGCGTCCAGCTCAGTCTGGGGCTCCGCCGGCCGGCCGCCACGGCGGCTGTTGCCGAGTGACGACCGCCGGGTGACGGCCCCCGGGTGACGGCCCCGGGGCCGGCGCACCGGATTCCTGACCCGGGACCACGTCCCGCCGCACGAAGCAGGCGCGTCCGCACGCACGCGGTGACGCCGCGCCGAGGCATCCCCTTTTTCCGCAAGACCGTCCGCACATCGTCCGCAAACGTCCGCAATGAACAGGAGAAACCAGTGAGCGACTTCACAGGGCTGACCGCGATCGTCACCGGCGGTGCGGGGGCCATCGGCCTCGCCACGGCGAAGATGCTGAAGAGCAGGGGCGCCGACGTCGCCGTGCTCGACCTCAAGCTGGACGGCGTCCCGGACGACATCCTGGGCATCGAGGCCGACGTCACCGACGACGCCCAGGTCGAGGCCGCCGTGGCCGCCGTGGTCGAGCGGTTCGGCCGGCTGGACGTGGTGGTGAACAACGCCGGCGTCGCCGCCGTCGGGAACGTCGCCGAGAACGACGACGAGGAGTGGCGGCGCGTCCTGGACATCAACGTGGTCGGCATGGTCAGGGTCTCCCGGCACGCGCTGCCGCACCTGCGCCGCTCGCCCTCCGCGGCGATCGTCAACACCTGCTCGATCGTCGCCTGGGCCGGCCTGGAGAAGCGGGCCCTGTACTCGACCAGCAAGGGCGCGGTCTACGCGCTGACGCTGGCCATGGCGGCGGACCACGTCCGGGAGGGCATCCGGGTCAACTGTGTCGCCCCCGGCGCGGCGGACTCGCCCTGGGTGACCGGGCAGCTCAGCCGGACGCCGAACCCGGAGGCCGCGCGCGAGGCGATGAACCAGACCCTGCCGATGGGCCGGCTGGTGACGACCGACGAGATCGCCGGCGCGATCGCCTACCTGGCGAGCCCGCTGTCGGGCGCCTCGGTGGGCACGGTGCTCGCCGTGGACGGCGGCATCCACGGCCTGCGGATGCGTCCGTCGGCGCAGCAGCACCTCATCGGCCGATGAGCGTCCGGAACAGACCGTCGGAGCCGAAGGACTGGGGAAGTTCGCATGCCGCTTGATCCGACCATCGCGAGTGTCCGGGACTACCGCGTCGCGACCGGGTTCACGCCGCTCTACACGATGTCCATCGACGAGGCCAGGCGATCGGACGCGGAGACCGAGGCCACGGCCTGGGACTGGCACGAGCAGCCCGAGGAGATCTTCGAGCTGGAGATCGACGGCCCGGCCTGCCGGCTGCCGATCCGGGTGTACCGCCCGCAGAGCGACGGCCCGCTCCCGGTGCTGGTGTACTTCTTCGGCGGCGGCTGGGTCGTCGGCTCGCTGGAGACCTCGGACGCGATCTGCCGGGCGCTGGCCAAGCTGACGCCCTGCGTGGTCGTGTCGGTGGGCTACCGGCTCGCGCCCGAGCACCCGTTCCCGGCCGCGACCGACGACTGCTACGCCGGTGTGAAGTGGGTGGCGGAGCACGCCTCCGAGATCGGCGCCGACCCCGCGCGGATCGCCCTCGGCGGGGACAGCTCCGGCGGCAACCTGGCCGCGGCGATGGCCCTGATGGCCAGGGCCGACGACGACGGGCCGCAGATCGCCGCCCAGGTGCTCGTCTACCCGCCGTTCCACAACGCCGCGGACACCCGGTCGATGCGGGACAACCAGGACCCGATGTTCTTCAACGCCCACTCGTCCGCGTGGTTCTGGAGCCAGTACCTCGCCGATCCCGCCGACGGCGACTCCCCGCTGGCCTCGCCGCTCAAGGCGGACGACCTCGCCGGGCTCCCCCCGGCGCTGGTGATGACGGCCGAGTACTGCCCGCTGCACGACGAGGGCGAGGCCTTCGCGGACGCGCTGGCCCGGGCGGGCGTGCCGGTGGACTACCACCGGTACGAGAACCTGACGCACGGCTTCCTGGCCATGTCGGCGATCCTGGAGATCTCCAGGGACGCGATGGACCTGATCGCCGAGTACCTGCGCGAACGGCTGAAGTGACATGGCGCCGGACGAGACCGCAGGCGTGGTCCTGCGCGCGCCCAGGTACGTGCTCGGCGAGACCCCGGTCGACCACACCGGCATCGAGGGGTTCGCCGAGTACGTCGACCGGCAGCGGATGGTGCCCGACGCCGGGATGTGGGGCTGGGGAGCGGTCCACCGCACGGAGCTCGACCTGGCCGCCCTCGCCGTACGGACCGGCCGCGAGACCCTGCGCGCGGCCGCCGTCGAGCCGGGCGAGGTCGACGCGCTGGTGCTGTGCTCCAACGCGTTCCCCGCCGAGGTCGAGGCGCACGGCGAGCTGATCGCGTCGGTCCTCGGCGGGCTGGGGCTCGGGCCGGTCCCGGTCACCGGGATCACCCTGAACCGGTGCGCGAACCTGCTCACCGGACTCCAGGCCGCCGCCTCGGCGGTCGCCGCGGGCCGGCACCGGACCGTGCTGGTGATCACGACGGACCGGGTGTCCGCCGAGTCCGCGCGGATCGCCGACTTCGCGCTGTTCAGCGACGGCGCGGCCAGCTGCCTGGTCACCCGGCGGTCGGACGGCGCACCGGAGTCCTACACGTGGGTCGGCGACGCGTACGCCCAGGACCCGGCCACGCTCGGCCGGGGCAACGAGATCAGCGCCGATCTGGCCAGAGCGGCCAATCAGCGGCTGACCGCCGGGACCGGCATCGGGGTCGAGGCGATCGACGGCCTGCTGCACAACAACATCTACCTGCCGATCGTGACCATGAAGGAGCTCCAGGCCGGGTTCCGCCAGGCCCAGTTGGACACGTC
Source organism: Streptomyces sp. CBMA156 (assembly GCF_014596515.1). Lineage (GTDB taxonomy): Bacteria > Actinomycetota > Actinomycetes > Streptomycetales > Streptomycetaceae > Kitasatospora. The sequence continues at coordinate 19,055 of NZ_MSJQ01000023.1, read as the reverse complement.
GAACATCGCCAGGGTCGGGCACTGCTTCGCCGCGGACCCGCTGATCAACCTCGTCGACCGGCAGTCCGCCGGCGCCGTCCGTCCGGGCGGGCTCTACCTGCTGGCGTCCAGCGTGTCCGGGCTGCGGGTGTGCGTCCTGCTGCGCGCGGACTCCGCGGACCCCGCGGCCTGACCGGACGGCCGTGCCGGCGGACCGGCCGTCGCGCATCCACGAAGGAGGCACCGAAGTGCAGAACATGACCGTCACGGCCCGCACCGACCAGGGCGGGGCGCAGTGAGCGCCGCACCGGGCGGGCCCGGGACCGCCGGCGTCGACCGGGCCACGCTGGAGTGGCTGCGGACCCTGGTCCGCGAGATCGTGCAGCTGCCCGAGTCCGAGGACGTCGACCGGCGGACCCTGCGTCAGCTCGGCGCCGGATCCCTCCAGGTGGTCGCCGTGCAGTTCCGCGTCCTCCAGGAGACCTCGGTCACCGTGGAGATGGGCGAGCTGGTCGGCGAGACGCCCGTCGCGGACCTCGCCGCGCTGATCGACGCGCGCCGGCCGGCCGCGTAGTGGGCCCCGGCGGCCGGCCGGGAACGGCCGCGTCGGCCGGGTAAGCGAAATGCGCAAATGCGGAGGACGGAAGTCAACGCATCGCGTCGTCGAAGTGAACCGGCAGCGGACGCCCGGAATACCGGCGCACCCGTATCGTCCATTTCGATGTGGCAGACCGAATTCCCAGCGGGCGTTCGCCGAGGACGTCCGGCTCGACATCCCGTCCGGAGGAGACCGAAAGAATGGAAGAGCCAAACTTTTCGCTCGGCAACGTGCGTGACGACCTGCTCCAGGAAAACGACGACTGGGACAAGTTCGGCCGGTTCTGGGAGAACCTGCCGCTGGACCCGCACATGGGGGACGGCGGCGTGTACCGGCGCCGCAAGTACTCCGCGATCTCCTACGACCTCGACGCCGACACCGTCCGGGTGGTCGACCAGGAGGGCTTCCTGCAGAGCAAGGAGATCAACAAGCTGAACGGCGGAGTCGTCCGCCGCTTCGAGCCGGTCGACCCGGCGCTGCTGGACACCCCGGTGTTCCGGCGGGTGCTGGCGCACTTCGCCACCCGCATCGAGGAGGCGGCGCCCGACGGCGAACAGGTGCCCAGGGTCCGGCACGTCAACATCCACCAGCACCGCATCGTCGCCACCGAGGGGGAGGCCGGAAACCCGACCCCGGAGGGAATCCACCGGGACGGCGTCGAACACATCGTCATGATGCTGGTCGCGCGACAGGGAATCGCCGGCGGGGTCAGCACGCTCTACGACAACGCCGAGTCGTCGATTCTGAGCCGCACCCTGGCCGACCCGGGCGACTACATATTCCTGGACGACAAGACCTGCCTGCACTCGGTTTCCCCAGTGGAGGTGCTCGCGCCGAATCCGGAGGGGTACCGCGACATGTTCTTCCTGGAATTCTGCTGACGGAGACGGACCCCGTCCCGCGGTAGGCCGGTTCGCGGAGGGCCCGGTCCCACGCCGGGCTGACGCCGGCCTCCGCGACCGGCAGCGTCCACCTCGACGACGTGGCACGGCACAGCGGCGAGGAAGGGGCGCGGCGGCGGATCCGCCCGGCACGGCCGGGCCTCCGCCGCCCGCTCCCCCGACCACCGACCCGGTCGACCGGCTGGAGCCCGCTTCCGGGCCGACCACCGAGCCGACCACCCGAGTGAGGATCACGATGAGTCTCTCCGAAGTGTTCGATCCCGGCGTCCTCGCCCTGCCGCTGTACGACGACGCGCACCGCACCCTCGCCGACGGGATCGTGACGTGGTGCGGGGACCGGGCCGAGGCGTGGGCGGGCCTGGACACCACCGATCCGGCCGCCACCGGCCGGGCCGTGCTCGCCGACCTCGGCCGGTCGGGGTGGCTGAGCCACCTCGACCCCGACCGGCCCGACTCCGACCTCAGGTCCCTGTGCCTGAGGCGCCAGGCCCTGGCGTACCACGAGGACCTGGCCGACTTCGCCTACTCGATCCAGGAACTCACCGCCGCCGCGATCGCCCGCCACGGCACCGAGGAGCAGCGTCGCCGCCACCTGCCGGGCCTGGCCGCGGGGACCAGTGCGGGGGCGCTGGCCGTCTCCGAGCCCGGCGCGGGGTCCGACCTCGCCGCCGCGGTGCTCGAAGCGACCCCCGACGGGGACGGGTTCGTCCTCAACGGGACCAAGGCGTGGATCGCCCAGGGCGACATCGCCGACGTGTGCGTCGTCCTGGCCCGCACCGGGGACGGCCCGGGCCCGCTGGGCCTGACCACCTTCGTGGTCGACTGCTCCGCCCCCGGCTTCAAGGCCGAGCCCGTCGGGGCGATCGCCCCCCGCTCGTGGGCCGAACTGACGTTCACGGACTTCCGGGTGGGCCCCGAGGCCGTGCTCGGCGAACGCGGCCAGGGCCTCGTGGTCTCCCTCGACGCGCTCGAACGGGCCCGGGCCACGGTGGCCGCCGCGGCGATCGGCTTCGGCAGGCGCGCCTTCCGGCTCGCCCTCGGCCACGCCCGTACCCGCAGGGCCTACGGAGGCCGGCTCGCCGACCTCCAGCTCGTCAAGGCCTCGCTCGCCCGGATGGACGTCAAGCTCTCGGCCGCCTCCCTGCTGACCGCCCGCGCCGCCTGGGCGATGGACGCCGGACTCGACTACGCCAGGCACTCCTCGGCGGCCAAGCTCTACGGCACCGAGGCGGCCGGCGAGATCGTCGACGGCGCCGTCCAGATCTTCGGCGCCGCCGGGATCGTCGCCGGCAGCACGATGGAGCGGCTCTACCGCCAGGTCCGCTCCCTGCGCATCTACGAGGGGGCGTCCGAAGTGATCGAGATGACGATCGCCGACGCCCTGTGAACGACCGGTGCGACCGGCACCGGGACCGAGCCCAACAGCCTGCACCACCACAGGAAGGACCTGACGTGGGACCTGTACCGAAGCCAACGACGGCGTCCGGTGCCGCCGAGCAGCCCAGTCACCTCCGGCTCGTCGGCATCGGGGCGGGCCCGGCCAACCTGAGTCTGGCCGCACTGCTGCACGGTGACCCGGAGCAGCCGAACCTGTTCCTCGACCGCAAGCCGAGCTTCACCTGGCACGACGACCAGCTCATCACCGGCGCGACCCTCCAGGTGTCGATCTTCAAGGACCTGGTGAGCCTGTCCGACCCGACCAACCGCTTCTCGTTCCTGTCGTACCTGCACGAGCACGGCCGGATGTACCACTTCCTCAACGCCCAGTTCGCCGAGGTGCCGCGCACCGAGTTCCGCAACTACCTGGCCTGGGCGGCCGAGACCAACGAGAACGTGGCCTTCTCCGAGACCGTCGAGCGGGTCGACTTCGACGGGGTCTTCCGCGTCACCACCGACCGCCGCCAGGTCACCGCCGACAACATCGCGGTGGGCGTCGGCACCGTCCCGTGGGTGCCCGACTACGCCGTCCCGCACCTGGGCGCCGGCCACCTGCACGTCAGCCAGTACCTGCGGCACGCGAAGGAGCTGGCGGGCAAGCGGGTCGCCGTCATCGGCGGCGGCCAGTCCGGGGCCGAGGCGTTCCTGGACCTGATCTCGCGGTCCGACGCCGAGCGCCCGGCCTGGGTCTCCTGGGTCTCCCGGCGCCGCAACTACTTCCCGATCGACGACTCGACGTTCACCAACGACTTCTACATGCCGGAGTACTCCGAGTACTTCTACCGGCTGTCCGAGTCCAAGCGCGCCGAGCTCAACTCGGCCCACCTGCTGAGCTCGGACGGGATCTCCGAGTCGACCCTCAGGGCGATCTACCAGGTGCTGTACCGGCTCCAGTTCATCGAGCGGGACGAGCACCGGTTCGGGCTGCTGCCCAACCGGAACGTGGTGTCCGCCGACCGCACCGCGAGCGGGACGTTCGAGGTGATGCTGCGTCACAACGACGAGTCCGGCCAGAGCGAGTGCCTGCCGGTGGACGCGGTGGTGTGGGCGACCGGCTTCCGCCCCGCGCCGAAGACCTTCCTGGAGCCCCTGATGGGCCGCATCGAGACCGAGAACGGCGAGGTCAGGGTCAACGAGGACTTCGCGGTCAGCTGGGACGGCCCGCCGGACCGGAACATCTTCATGCAGAACGCGGTCCGCGGCCAGCGCGGCCTGCCCGACGTGAACCTGAGCCTGAACGCCTGGCGGGCCCAGCGCATCGTCAACTCCCTGCGCGGCAGCACCGCCCCCGAGCTGGCGATGTCGTTCATCGACTGGTCGGCCAAGAGCGGGCGGGGCACCCAATGGACACGGTAGACCTCGCCGTCGTCGGCGGCGGAGTCATCGGCGCGCTCGTCGCCCACGAGGCGGTCGCGGCCTTCCCCGGCCTGTCCGTCGCCGTCCTGGAACGCGGCCTGGTCGGCCAGGGCGCCTCCAGCCGCTCGGCCGGCGTGCACTTCCCGCGCGGTGCGACCGAGCGCGTCCGGTCCATGACCGAGCACTCCCACCGGGTCTGGGAGCGCCTGGCGGCCGAACTCGACCTGCCCATCCGGGAGGTGGCCGCGACGGTCGTCGCCACCGGCGCCGGCGACGCGGTCCCCACCACCTACCTGCGGCTCGGCGGGGAGACCGCCCCGGCCGACCCGGCCCGCGGCTGGGCGGCTCCGGCCGGAGCCCGCGCCTGGACCCTGGACGGATGCCACTACGCCGACGTCCAGGCCGTCACCGGCCGGGTCCTGGCCCGGCTGCGCGACCAGGTGGCCGTCCTGGAGGGAGCCGAGGTCACGGCGCTCGCCGCCGAGGACGGGCACCACAGGATCACCCTCGGCCAGGGGCAGGAACTGCTCGCCCGCCGGGTCGTGCTGGCCCCGGGCCCGTGGATCGCGCACCCCGCCTGGGCCGACCTGCTCGCCCCGCTCGGCCTGCGCGTCAAGAAGGTCGTCGCCACCCACCTCGAATCGGCCCCGGCGCCGGACGCCCCGCTCGCGGTCTTCCACGACGAGGACGCCTTCCTGTTGCCCCTCCACGAGCGCGGCCACTACCTGTTCAGCTACACCTGCGACCGCTGGGACGTCGCCCCCGACGACCTCGAACCCGGGCTGGAGCGCTCCGACCTCGACGACGCCCGGGCCGTCCTGGGTCGCTTCGCGCCCGGCCTGGCGGCCCGGTGCACCTCGGGCCGGGTGTTCTGCGACGCGTACAGCCCGCGCCGCGAACCCGTCGTCGCCGAACTGCGGCCCGGCCTGGTCTTCGCCGGAGCCGCCGGCGGCTCCGGATACCGCCTGGCCCCCGCCATCGCCGCCGAGACCGTCGCCGCCCTGGATCTCGCACCGGTCCGCACCCTCTCCCAGCCACCGCAGAGGCAGTCATGATCCTGAACCACTACAGCGAGTCCGAACTGACCGCGGCCTTCGGCATCGACATGTCCTCGGTCGAGGGCCTCGGGGTCGGCGCCGGCTGGGGCCGGGTCGCCCCCGGTGCCTCCACCCACACCGACCGGCACGACGAGACCGAGTTCTTCGTCATCGTCGCCGGGACGGGCGAGCTGACCGTCGACGGCCGCACCCACCGGGCCGGGCCCGGCACGGTGGTGCTGTTCGAGCCGTTCGAGTCGCACATCCTCGCCAACACCGGTGACACGGACCTGGTCTTCCTCACCCAGTACTGGCGCGACTCGGCCCGCGCCCGGGTCTCGGCGCAGTCGCGGGTCCGCCCGAACCTCACCGAGCGCCCGCAGTTCGTGTTCTCCACCCCGCCGACTCCCAACGGCGACCTCCACCTCGGCCACCTCTCCGGCCCCTACCTCGGCGCCGACGTCTACGTCCGCTACCAGCGCCTCAACGGCAACCGGGCCTGGCACCTGACCGGCAGCGACGACTTCCAGAGCTACGTCGAGGCCGTCGCGACCCGCGAGGGCACCACCGCGGCCGAGGTCGCCGCCCACTACTCGGCCGAGATCGCCGCGACGCTGAAGGCGATGGACATCGAGGTCCACCAGTACTCCGTCACCAACAAGGACGAGGGCTACGCCGAGGGCCTGCGGCGCTTCTTCTCCCGGCTGGTCGACTCCGGAAGCGTCGGCCCCAGGGCGACGCCCGCGCTCTTCGACGCCGAGACGGGCGCGTACCTCTACGAGGTCAACGTCGGCGGCGCCTGCCCCGGCTGTGCGCACGGCACCAGCGGCAACATCTGCGAGGAGTGCGGCGAGCCCAACCTGGTCGCGGACCTGGTCGACCCGGCCTCCCGGATCAGCGGCACCGCGCCGAAGCAGGACGAGGCCGAGCGCTACACGCTGCCGCTGCACGAGTTCGCCGACGCCGTCGCCGAGCACCACGGGCTCGGCCGCGTCCCGGCCCGCCTGCGCGAGCTGGCCCAGCGGGTCTTCGCCCGCGAGACGCTCGACCTGCCGGTCTCCCACCCGTCCGACTGGGGCGTGCGGCCCGCCGGCGACGACCTGGACGGCCAGGTCATCTGGGTCTGGCCGGAGATGAGCTACGGCTTCCTCCACGGCATCGAGCGGCTCGGCGCCGGCCTGGGGGAGGACTGGTCGCGCGAAGTGCCGTCCCCCGACTGGAAGATCGTGCACTTCTTCGGCTACGACAACAGCTTCTACCACTCCATCCTCTACCCGGTCCTGTACCGGCTGGCCTTCCCGGAGTGGAACCCCGACATCGACTACCACGTCAACGAGTTCTACCTGCTCGAAGGCCAGAAGTTCTCCACCAGCCGGCGGCACGCGATCTGGGGCAAGGAGATCCTCACCCCGGACACCGTCGACGCCGTCCGCTACTACCTCTCCGGGACCCGCCCCGAAGGCGAGCGCACGGACTTCCGCCGCGCCGAGTTCGACCGGGCCTGCGCCGACACCCTGGTCGGCCAGTGGCAGGAGTGGCTGACCGGTCTGGGCGAGCGCGTCGACGCCCGGTTCGACGGCGTCGTCCCCGACGCGGGCACCTGGACCGCCGAGCACACCGCCTTCCTGGCCCGGCTGTCGCTGCGGCTCGACGAGGCCACCGCCGCACTCAACCCCGAGGGGTTCTCGCTGCGGTCCGCCGCGGCCGTGCTCGACGGCATCGTCACCGACGTCCGGACCTTCTCCCGCCGGCAGTCCGCCCTGGCCGGGATCGACCGGTGGAGCTCCGAGGCCCGGACCGCCGTCGCCCTCGAACTGGCCGCGGCCCGCCTCCTCGCCACCGTCTCGGCCCCCCTGATGCCGCGCTTCTCGGCCGGGCTGGCCGCCGCCCTCGGCATCCCGGCGATCGAGACCTGGCCCGACACGGCCGACCTGGTCGAGCCCGGCAGCCGCTGCACCCTCTCGGGCACCCGCTTCTTCGGCACCGGCTGACCGCCGGAGGAGCCGACCGCCCGAGGAGACCGTGCCCGGCACGGTGCGTGCCATGGCCCACCACATCGCAGCCGCGAAGGACCGGTAGCAGCAATGACCGAATCGATCATCAACCGCATCATCGCCACCAGGCCCTCGCACGACGGCGCCATCACCGTCACCGGCCTGGGCCACCGCACCACCATGCCGCTGGCCGAGTTCCACGACCGGGCCAGGGCCGTCGCCGGAGCCCTGCGCCGCCGGGGCGTCCGCGCGGGCGACCGGATCGGCATCCTCTCGGCCAACCGGCTGGAATGGGTGCTGCTCGACGTCGCCGCCCTCATGCTCAAGGCGCAGACCGCCGGGTTCGAGCCGGGCAAGTTCCGCCCCGACGCCGACCTGGTCGAGCGCTACGGCCTCGACCTGCTCTACACCGACGTCCCGCTGTCCGACGGCTCCCCGGCCGAGGCCGTGTCGATCGCGACCGTCGCCGGCCACGCCGAGGAGGCCGCCGGTGCCGCCGGGGATCTCGACCCGGAGCAGTGGGCCGCCACGGAGTGCACCACCGTCAAGTTCACCTCCGGCTCCACCGGCGCCCCCAAGGGGCTGGAGGCCACCGCCGGCAGCATCGACTCCTCGCTGCGCGCCGTCCAGAGCCTGTTCGAACACCGCCCGGGCGACGACATCCTGACGTTCCTTCCGCTCTCGCTCCTCCAGCAGCGCTACTGGCTCTACTCGGCGCTGTACTGGGGACACGACATCACCATCACGACCTACCAGTCCGTCTTCGCCGTGATGCCGACCGTGCGCCCCACGGTCGTCATGGGGGTCCCCGCCTTCTTCGACACCGCCAGGCGGCACCTCGAAAGCAGCATCGCCGACGGCGTCGAGCCCGCCAAGGCCGCCGCCGAGCTCTTCGGCGACCGCGTCCGCTACCTGTGGACCGGCTCGGCCCCCGCCGACCAGGCGACGCTCGGGTTCTACACCGGGCTCGGGCTCCCCATCTTCGAGGGCTACGGGCTCAACGAGACCTGCATCACCACCAAGAACCACCCCGGTGCCCACCGGGAGGGCAGCGTGGGCCGGGCGCTGCCCGGCAAGGAGATCGTCATCGACGAGGAGGGCGTCGTCTGCGTCCGCAGCGACCACCCGGTCAACACGGCCTACACGTACGCCGCTCCCGGTGACAGCGAGCGGATGTTCAGGCCCGGCGGCATCGTCCGCACCGGGGACCTCGGGCGCCTCGACGAGGACGGGTTCCTGTACATCCTCGGCCGCTCCGACGACGTCATCGTCCTCGACAACGGCAAGAAGGTCATCGTCAGGCCCGTCGAGACGCGCTTCCGGGACACCGGGGCGGTGGCCGAGTGCGTGCTGTACCACCCCAGCCCGGCCGGACTGGTCGCCGTCGTCTCCCCCCACCCCGGCCCGGTCGACACCGACGCGATCGTCCGGGCGCTCGCCCTGGTCAACGCGGCCTCCGAGCCCGACGAGCGGATCTCCCGGGTGATCGTCGCCGACGAGCCCTTCGCCGTCGGCAACGGGCTCCTCACCTCCCAGTTCAAGCCGATCCGCAAGCGCATCGCCGACCGCCACCGCGACCGGATCGACGACCCGAAGGCAGGCATCCATGCCCACTGACCTCGACACCCTGGCCCGCGAACAGCTCTCCCGGGTGCTGCGCGACCACCCCGAGCCGGCGGCCCTCGACCCGGCCGAGGACCTCGTCCACACGTACGGGATCACGTCCCTGAACAAGGTCCTGTTCCTGACCTCCCTGTGCCGGGCGGCCGACGTCGGTCTCGACAACTTCACCGAGGACGACCTCGCCGGCATGCGCACCCTCGGTAACGTCGTCGACGCCCTCCGGCGCCACGCCCCCCAGAACGGATGACTTCCTTGAACCGCACCACCTGGAGCCAGCAGGCCTCCGCGCTCCTCGAGAACGAGCACGTCGAACTCCACCCGATCTCGGAGGCCGACCGGGAGCCGCTGCGCAAGATCGCGTTCGACGACCGGATCTGGACGTACTTCGTCTCCCGGGTCGGGAACGACGCCGACTACGAGCGGTTCTTCGACGCCATGCTCGCCGACCAGGCCGCCGGCAAGCGCGCGGTCTACATCGTCGTCGACAAGTGCACCGGCCAGGTCGCCGGGAGCTCCAGCTACGGCAACCTCGCCGAGGCCGACGGGCGCCTGGAGATCGGCTGGTCCTGGCTCGGCGTCGACTTCCAGGGCAAGGGCGTCAACCGGTGGGTCAAGTACCTGCTGCTGCGGCACGCGTTCGACGTCCTGGGCGCCGAGCGCGTCGAGTTCAAGACCGACGTGCTCAACGTGCAGGCCCGCGCCGGACTGCGCAACATCGGCGCGTACGAGGAAGGCGTCATGCGCAGCTTCAACCCGATGCCCGAGGGCCGGCGGCGCGACGCGATCTACTACTCGGTGCTCCGCGCCGAGTGGCCCTCGGTCGGGGAGCAGCTCAGCCGGGCCGGCAAGGCCGTCAACCCGTGCGCGTGAACGGCGCGCCGCTGCTCGAACTGTCCGGCCCGCCGCACACCCGTGGGTTCGCCCACGGGCGCGCGCTGGCCGGACGGCTCCGCGGCTTCCTGGACGACTCGCTCGCCCGCCTCGGCCACCTCAGCGACCGGCCGATGGACCTCGACGCGCTGCGGCCGTCCATCGCCGCCCACCGCGAGGCCGTCGCCACCGCGCTGCCGGACCTCGCCGAGGAGGTCGACGGCCTCGCCGCCGGCGCGGGCATCGAGCGCGACGAGGCCTGGCTGCTGCAACTGCGCCGCGAACTCCTGGGCTACAGCCGGGTCACCGCGGGGGACTGCACCACCTACGCCTCGGTCCGCGGCGGGCCGGTGCTGGCCCAGACGGTCGACCTGAACGGGAACCTCGACGACCAGATCGCCGTCCTGGCGGTCTCGGGGCCGCGGCACCGCTCCCTGGTGCTCAGCTTCGCCGGGCTCCTGGGCTACCTCGGTGTCAACGACGCCGGGATCGCCGTCGGCCTCAACCTCGTCCTCGGCGGGGAGTGGGAGCCCGGAGTGCCGCCGTACCTGGCGATCCGTCACGTGCTGGACAGCGCCGACAGCGTCGACCACGCGGTCGAGCTGCTGTGCGGGCTCCCGCTGGCCAGTTCGCGCTCGTTCACGGTGTGCGGTGAGGAACGGGCCGTGTGCGTGGAGTCCCTGGGCCGGGAACGCAGCGTCCTCGAAGACGCCGATCCGGCGCACACCAACCACTTCCTGGACGCGCGGTTCGCCGGACGGGACGAGATCAACGTCTTCGCCAAGAACTCGTCGCGGCGGCGCCTGGACGCCGTCCGGGAGGCCGGCATCCCGGCCGCGGGCGACACCGCTGGCCATCACCGGATCCTCTCGACGCCACCGGTCCTGGTGCGCGACAACGGCGACATCCGGCGCGAGCGGACCGTCGCGGCGGTGGTCCTGCGCCCGGACCTGCGGGAGCTCCGGCTCTGGCCGGGCGATCCGTCCACGGTGGCGGAGCAGGTCCACTCCCTGCGGTGACGGCCGGCGTCCGGGCGACGGCACCGGACACCGGGTAATCGGAGCGTGTAGCCGCGCGGCGGCGACGTCAGTGCGGTGCGTCCTGCGGAATGCGTTTGCCGCGGACGCGAGAGGTACGGCCGGGTACGTAGTTTCCCTGTGACGGATGGTCGGTTCGCGATGGAGGGAGTCGTGGTGGTGGGTCGGAGCATGTCGGCGAGGGGGGTGCGGTCATGATGCGGGTGGCGGTGGTCGGCGCGGCCGGCTACATCGGCGGGGAGCTGCTGCGGCTGTTGCTGGGACACCCCGGGGTCGAGCTGGTGGGCGCGGTCTCGTCCCGCTTCCCCGGCAAGCGGATCGACGGCGTGCACCCGAACCTGCGGTCCTCCACCGATCTGTCGTTCTGCGCGGCCGAGGAGGTCCCGGACTGCGACGCGGTGTTCCTGGCGCTGCCGCACCGGGTGGCGATGACCCAGGTCGAGCAGTGGACCCGGCGCTCCAAGGTCGTCGTCGACCTGACCGGGGACTTCCGGCTCGACGACACCGAGGTCTTCCGGCGCTACTACGGCGAGGAGCACCAGGCCCCGCACCTGCTGGGCGACTTCGTGCCCGGGCTGCCCGAGCTGTACCGCGAGGGCCTGCGCTCCGCGGACCTGATCAGCGTTCCCGGCTGCATGGCCACGGCCGGCGTGCTCGCCCTGCACCCCCTGGTGGCCCGCGGCCTGATCGACCTCGACCGGGGGGCCCAGTTCGACGCCCGCACCGGGTCCAGCGGCTCGGGCGCCACCGCAGGCCCGGCCAACCTGCACGCCGAACGCAGCGGTGCCATGCGGGTGTTCGCACCGACCGGGCACCGGCACGAAGCCGAGATCTCCCGGCACCTCGGCCTGTCGGCCGCGATGACCGCCACCGGCGTCGAGGCGGTCCGCGGCGTCCAGACCATCTGCCACGCCACCCTGCGCCCCGGCGTGGACCTGAAGACCGTGCGCCGGGCCTACCGCGAGCAGTACGCCGAGGAGCCCTTCGTCCGCATCGTCGCGCACCAGCGCGGCATCTTCCGCTACCCGGACCCGAAGATCCTGCTGGGGTCCAACTTCTGCGACGTGGGCTACGCCCTCGACGAGGACACCGGCCGGCTGACCACCATCGCCGCGCTGGACAACCTGGTCAAGGGCGGCTCCGGCAACGCCCTTCAGTGTTTCAACATCCGCATGGGACTACCCGAGAACCTCGGCCTGACCTTCCCCGGCCTCCACCCCCTGTAACCCCGGCCAACCGGAGCGACCGTGACCACCAAACCGCTGACCGTCGTCAAATGCGGCGGCAACCCGGCCGTGGACGCCGCGGGCATCTGCGCCGACATCGCCGGCCTCGTCCACGAGGGCCACTCGATCCTCCTCGTCCACGGCGGCTCGGGCGAGATCGGCCGCCTCGCCGGCCGACTCGGCGTCGCCCAACGCACCCTCGTCGCGCCGGACAACGTGTCCGCGCGCTACACCGACCCGGACACCCTCGAAGTGGTCGTCCTCGCCCTGGCGGGCTCGGTCAAGCCGGGACTCGTGGCGGAGCTCTCCCGCCACAAGGTGCCCGCGGTCGGCCTCACCGGCATGGACGGCGGGATGCTCCGCGCCCGCCGGAAGTCCGCCGTCCGCGCCGTCGTCGACGGCCGCACCGTGCTGATCCGCGACAACCACAGCGGCCGGATCGACACGGTCGACACCACGCTCCCCGAGACCCTCCTGCGGGCCGGCTTCGTCCCGGTGGTCTCACCGCCCGCCATCGACGAGAACGACCGGCCCGTCAACGTCGACGCCGACCGCGCCGCGGCGGCCCTGGCCGCCGCACTCGGCGCGGACCGGCTCCTGCTGCTCACCGGCGCCCCCGGGGTCCTCGCCGACCCCGGCGACCCGGCCAGCCTGCGGAGCACCCTCGGGATATCCCCGGCGGGCCCGCCCGACCCGTCCGCCACCGGCGGCATGGCGCTCAAGCTCATCGCCGCGCGCGAAGCGCTCGCCGGCGGCGTCGCCACCGTGCGCATCGCGGACGGACGCACCCCCGAACCCGTCAGCCGGGCACTCGCGGGGGCCGGCACCACGGTGCACATCTCCCACGCGGGGACGCCGACCCACAGCTCTCGTGAAAGGGAGATCCGCACATGAGCGAACCGAACGGCACGCCCGCCGAGTGGCAGGGCGGCACGGTCTGGCTGACCGGGCTGCCCAGCGCGGGCAAGACCACCATCGCGACGGGCCTCGCCGGGCGACTGCGCGCCGAGGGGCACCGGGTCCAGGTGCTCGACGGCGACGAGGTCCGCGCCGCCCTCTCCGCCGAGCTGGGGTTCTCGAAGGAGGACCGGGACGTCAACGTGCGGCGGATCGGCTACGTGGCGGCCCTGCTCGCCGAGCACGGCGTCACCGTGCTGGTGCCGGTCATCGCCCCGTACGCGCAGTCCCGCGCGGCGGTCCGCGAGCTGCACGCGGCGCGCGGCGCGCGCTACGCCGAGGTGCACGTGGCGACCCCGCTGGAGGTCTGCGCCGACCGGGACGTCAAGAGCCTCTACGCCAGGCAGGCGGCGGGCGAACTCAGCGGTCTCACCGGCGCGGACGACCCCTACGAGGTGCCGGTCGACCCCGATCTGCGCGTCCACACCCAGGACCAGACCGTCGACGAGTCGGTCCGGCAGGTGCGTGCGCTGCTCACCGCCCGGGGCCTGTCGTGACGGCCCCCGCGCGGCCGGTGGCCGCCGACCGCCCCGGGGACCCCGGCCCGCTGCCGGACCCGGCGCCCCCGCTGACGCACCTGGAGGCGCTGGAGGCCGAGGCGGCGCACATCTTCCGCGAGGTGGCGGGGGAGTTCGACCGGTCGACGCTGCTGTTCTCCGGCGGCAAGGACTCGATCGTCATGCTGCACGTGGCGCTCAAGGCGTTCGCCCCGGCCCCGCTGCCGTTCTCCCTGCTGCACGTGGACACCGGCCACAACTTCCCCGAGGTGCTCGCCTACCGCGACCGGGTCGTCGGGAAGCACGGCCTGCGGCTCGACGTGGCGTCCGTGCAGGACTACATCGACGCCGGGACGCTGCGCGAGCGGCCGGACGGCACCCGCAATCCGCTCCAGACCGTTCCGCTGCTGGACGCCATCCGGGACGGCCGCTACGGCGCGGTCTTCGGCGGCGGCCGGCGCGACGAGGAGAAGGCACGCGCCAAGGAGCGGGTGTTCAGCCTGCGGGACGAGTTCGGCGCCTGGGAGCCGCGCAGGCAGCGGCCCGAGCTGTGGCAGCTCTACAACGGCCAGCACCAGGCCGGTGAGCACTTCCGCGTCTTCCCGCTGTCCAACTGGACCGAACTGGACGTCTGGCAGTACATCGAGCACGAGGGCATCGAGCTGCCGGAGATCTACTTCGCGCACTGGCGCAAGGTGTTCCGGCGCGACGGCATGTGGCTGGCGCCCGGCGACTGGGGCGGTCCCAGGGACGGCGAGTCCGTGGTCGACCGTCAGGTCAGGTACCGCACGGTCGGCGACATGTCCTGCACCGGCGCGGTCGACTCGTCCGCCTCGACGGTGGGTGAGGTGATCGCGGAGATCTCCGCGAGCCGGGTGACCGAGCGCGGTGCGAGCAGGGCCGACGACCGGTTGTCCGAGGCAGCCATGGAGGACCGCAAGCGAGAAGGGTACTTCTAGACATGTCAACGGGCGTCGCGGAAGCGGCAGATCAGACGCGCTCCACCGGCCGGCCCTCGGGCGGCCTGCTGAGGCTGGCCACCTGCGGGTCGGTCGACGACGGCAAGTCGACCCTGGTGGGACGGCTGCTCTACGACACCAAGTCGGTCCTGGCCGACCAGGCGCTGGCCATCGAGGAGGTGTCCCGCAGGCGCGGGCAGGACAGCCCCGACCTGGCCCTGCTCACCGACGGCCTGCGGGCGGAGCGGGAACAGGGCATCACCATCGACGTGGCCTACCGCTACTTCGCGACGCCGGCGCGGCGGTTCATCCTCGCGGACACCCCGGGGCACGTGCAGTACACGCGCAACATGGTGACCGGCGCCTCCACCGCCGACCTGGCGGTGATCCTGGTCGACGCGCGCAACGGCGTGGTCGCCCAGACCATGAGGCACGGCGCGATCGCGGCCCTGCTGCGGGTGCCGCACATCGTGCTGGCGGTCAACAAGATGGACGCGGTCGACTTCCGGGAGTCCGTCTTCACCGGGATCGTGGACGAGTTCGGCCGCCGGGCCCGCGAGTTGGGCATCACCGACGTCACCGCCATCCCGATGTCCGCGCTGACCGGCGACAACGTGGTCGAACCGTCGGCCAGGATGGACTGGTACGGCGGCGAGACCCTGCTGTCCCACCTGGAGGGCGTGCCGCTCGGAGCGGAGCCGGCCGGCCGGCCGCTGCGGCTGCCGGTGCAGTACGTGGTCCGGCACCCCTCGGGCGACCGGGTGGAGCGCTGGCTGGCCGGTCAGCTCGCCTCCGGGCAGCTCAGGGTGGGCGACCCGGTGGCCGTCCAGCCGTCCGGGGAGACCAGTACGGTGGCCGGCCTCACCGTGCTCGGCAAGGAGGCCGACCGGGTGTGGGCGCCGCAGTCGGTGGCCGTCCGGCTCGCCGACGACGTCGACATCTCCCGGGGCGACATGCTGGCCGCGGGCCCGGCCCCCCGGGTCCTGCGGAACATCACCGCGAACCTGTGCCACCTGCACGAGCGCCCGCTGCGCGAGCGGCAGCGCGTCCTGCTCAAGCACACCACCAGGACGGTCCCCGCGGTGGTGGAGCGGATCGACCACCGCATCGACGTCACCGACGCCCGGCGGCTGCCCTGCGAGGACGGACTCTCCGTCAACGACATCGGCGGCGTGCGGATCCGCACCGCCGAGCCGCTCGCGGTCGACGACTACCGGGAGAACCGGCGGACCGGCTCGTTCCTGCTCATCGACCCGCAGGACGGGGCGACGCTCGCCGCCGGGATGATCGAGGCGGCGGAGCGGTAGCCCCGGTCCGCTTCGCCGTTTGCCGCCCGGGTCCCGTGTCCGTACGGGGCCCGGGCGGCCGGGTGTCCCGGGCCGGCGGCGGACTCAGCCGACGGTGACGGTCAGCATGCCGTCGGGCCCGGCGGTGACGGTGACGGCGGCGAGGGTGCCGGCCTGGGCGTCCGGCCGGTGGGGGAGGGCGCGCGGGCCGACGCCGACGACCCGGACGCCGGCCGCCCTGGCGGCGGCGATGCCGGCGCCTGAGTCCTCGAAGGCGACGCAGTCGGCGGGGGCGAAGCCGAGGGCGGCGGCGCCCTTGAGGAAGCCCTCGGGGTCGGGCTTGCTGGCGCCGACGGACTCGGCGGTGACCAGGACGGGCGGCAGCGGCAGGCCGGCGGCGGCCATCCTGACCCGGGCGAGCGGCTGGTCGGCGGAGGTGACCAGGGCGTGCGGGAGGCCGGCCAGCGAGGCGAGGAAGGCGGGCGCACCGGGCACCGGGACGACGCCCTCGGTGTCGGCGCGCTCCTCGGCGAGCATCAGCTCGTTGTCGGCCAGGTTGGCCTCGACCGGGCGCTCGGGCAGCAGGACGGCCATGGTCGCGTGGCCCTGGCGGCCGTGGGCGACGGCGAGCACCTCGGCGGGGTCCAGGCCGTGCCGCTCGGCCCAGCGGCTCCAGCAGCGCTCGACCACGGCATCGGAGTCGACCAGGGTTCCGTCCATGTCCAGGAGGACGGCGCGGGCGGTCAGCCGGACGGGGGCAGCGGACATGGGACGGCTCCTCGGGGAGAATGGCTGCGGGAGAGCCGGAAACGAAAGCTCTTTGTTTCCCGATGATACAAAAGTTCAGCCGAGCAGGTGGATGTTGACCGCCCGGGCCTCCCCGGCCAGCTCCGGCAGCTCCACCACCTCGACCCCGGCGGCCTCCAGCAGCGCGGTGCCCTGGCAGTCGGTGACGAACAGGTCCGGCTCCCGCCAGGCCACCACCACCCGCGGCACGCCCGCCGCGACGAGCAGCCGGGCGCACGGCACCGGCCGCGAGGCGCGCTGCCCGCAGGGCTCCAGCGAGCTGTAGACGGTCGCCCCGCGCAGCCGCGGGTCGCCCGCGGGCAGCTTGGCCAGGGCCGCCTCCTCGGCGTGGTCGTGCGGGTCCGTCTCCCGGCTGTACCCCTCCGCCAGCACCGTGCCGTCGGCGCCGACGACCACCGCGCCGACCGAGAACGCCGTCCCGGACGGCGGGCAGCGGCGGGAGAGTTCGACGGCCCGGCGCAGGTGGGCGAGGTCGGTGGACGCGGGCTCGGTCACGGCGCGGGCTCCTTCGGGGCGTACCTGAGCAGGACGACGTCGCCCACCGTACGTGCCCCCAGCAGCCGCATCCGCCGGGCCGGTCCGCCGGGGAACGCGGCCGGGCGGACGAACCGGGGGGCCTCGGCCTGGCCGACCAGCAGCGGGGCGACGGCGAGCTGGAGCTCGTCCGCCAGGCCCTGGGCCAGGAACTGGGTGTGCACGCCCCCGCCGCCCTCGACCATCAGCCGGCGCACCCCGCGCGCGCCCAGGTCGTCCAGCACCGCGCCGAGGTCCACCGCGCCGCCGAGCGCGACCACCTCGGCCAGTCCGTCCAGCCGGGGGCGCAGCGCCGCGGCCCCGGCGTCCGTGGTGTAGGCGAGCTTGGCGCCGCCGGTGTGCCAGAACCGCAGCCCGCCGTCGAGCGCGCCGCTCGCGCTGAGCGTCACCTTCAGCGGGTGCTCGGGCCGGCCGGCCGCCAGCCGGGCGGCCCGCCGCCCGGGGTCGTCGACCAGCAGCCGGGGGTTGTCGGCGCGCAGGGTGTTGCCGCCGACCAGGATCGCGTCGGCGGCCGCGCGCTCCTCGTCCACCCGGTCGAAGTCGGCGGCGCCGGAGAGCAGCAGCCGGTCGGGGGAGGCGTCGTCGAGGTGGCCGTCGAGCGAGACGGCGGCGCTCAGCAGGACGAAGGGGCGCTGGCCGGGCATGGGCGGGGACCGTTCTGTCGGGGGCGCCTCCACGGTACGGCCGGCCGGTCCCGCCCCGGCGCCCCCCGTTCGACATCTGAGACAGATCTTCTCGGAATGCGGGACGGCGAGTAGCGTCGGGGGCGTCGCGGAACATCGGAGCCGACCACGCCCAGGGGGACCTCATGACCGGACCGCAGCCCGCCGCCGTCTACACCCACGGCCACCAGGAGGCCGTGCTGCGCTCGCACCGCTCCCGCACCGCCGCCGACTCGGCTGGCTACCTGCTGCCCGGACTGCGGCCCGGGCAGTCCCTGCTGGACGTCGGCTGCGGGCCGGGCACGATCACCGCGGACCTGGCCGGGCTGGTCGGCCCCCAGGGGCGGGTGGTGGCGGTGGACACCTCCGCCGAGGTGCTGGAGCAGGCCGCCGGGTACGTCGCCGGGCGGGGCCTGTCCAACGTCGTCTTCGAGCGCGCCGACGTGCACCGGCTGCCGTACCGGGACGGCGAGTTCGACGTCGTGCACGCCCACCAGGTGCTGCAGCACGTGGCCGACCCGGTGGCCGCGCTGCGCGAGCTGCGGCGGGTGACGGCGCCGGGCGGGGTGGTCGCGGCCCGGGACGTCGACTACGCCTCGATGACCTGGTTCCCCGAGGTGCCCGCGCTGGACCGGTGGCTGGAGCTGTACCGGCGGACCGCCCGCGCCAACGGCGGCGAGCCGGACGCCGGCCGGCGGCTGCTGTCCTGGGCCAGGGCGGCCGGCTTCACCGAGGTCACCGCGAGCGCCACCACCTGGACGTACGCGACGCCCGGGCAGCGCGCCTGGTGGGGCGGGATGTGGGCGGACCGGGTCACCGGCACCGCGCTGGGCCGGACGGCGGTCGAGCGGGGCTTCGCGGAGCCGGACGAGCTGGACCGGATCGCGGCCGGCTGGCGGGAGTGGAGCGACGCCGGGGACGGCTGGTTCTCGATGCTGCACGGGGAGGTCCTGGCCCGCGGCTGAGCGGGCGGACGGCGGGCCGGGGAGGACGGGCAGGCGTTCGGAAAGATCGGGTAAAGTCGCGCGACCGTTCAGATCGGGCCCGTTCGGGTCCGAGCCATGGTGCCGAGTGCCGAGCCGAGTGCCCGCCGCGGCGGGTTGGGGGAGTCCACGTGTCCAAGCCTGAGTCCGAGCCGCCCGTCCCGGGGCCGGAGTCGCCCGCGGTCGCGGGGGCCGGTACGCACGCGGACCCGGCGGCGGCTGCGGCGGAGGCTGTCGAGACGGCGGCTGCCGAGACGGCGGCCGGCCAGGACCCGCGGGTGGACTTCCGCAAGCACACCGCCGCCCCGGAC
>NZ_MSJQ01000229.1 GCF_014596515.1 Streptomyces sp. CBMA156 | reverse complement strand
CCGCGACCCCGCGCCACCCGGGCGGCCGAGGGCGCCACGGCAGCCGACCGGGCGAAGGCAGGGGCGAGGGTCCGACCGGGGCGCGGCGGGCGGCCGGAAGCCGGACGGGTAGGCTGACCGGATCGTGCCTGGTCGCAGAGGTGGCCGGGCCGGAGGAACGGGGCGGGCCGGCGGCCCGCCGGTGGAGACCCCTGATGACTCGTCGTTTTGACTGCTCGGACCCGTCCGAGCGCGCAGCCGGGCTGCGCGAGGCCGTGGCGGCGGTGCGCCGCGGCGAACTCGTCGTCCTGCCCACGGACACCGTGTACGGCGTGGGCGCGGACGCCTTCGCGCCGCGGGCGGTCGACCGCCTGCTGAAGGCCAAGGGCCGGGGACGGAACATGCCCTCGCCGGTGCTGGTCGGCTCCCCGGAGGCGCTGGACGGGCTGGTCGAGGTGACGGAGCGCGCCAGGGGGCTGGTCAAGGAGTTCTGGCCGGGTGGCCTGACCGTGGTCGCCCGCCACCTGGAGTCGGTGGAGCTGGACCTCGGCGAGACCGGCGGGACGGTCGCGGTGCGGATGCCCGCGCATCCGGTCGCCATCGAACTGCTCGGCGCCACCGGGCCGTTGGCCGTCTCCAGCGCGAACCTGACCGGGCACGACTCGCCGCAGGACTGCGACGCCGCCCAGGGCATGCTCGGCGACTCGGTGGCCGTCTACCTCGACGGGGGCCCGACCGCGGCCGCCGTGCCGTCCTCGATCGTGGACATCACCGGTGAGGTGCCCGTCCTGCTGCGGGCCGGCGCGATCGGCGCCGACCGGCTGCGCGAGGTGGTCCCGGACCTGCGGGAGCGCTGAGCCGGCCGAGGAGCCGCCCCGCGCCCGCCGCCCGGGACGGCGCCACCCCGGCCGAAGGGCCGTACCGCGTGGCGCCCCGGCGGCCGGGGCGGCCGCCGCTAGGGTCGGCGATGGCGTGCGAGGGCGGGCCCTCCGCTGGTCGGGAGGGAGTCGGCGCCGCGACCGGGGGCGTCACCGGCTCCGTTGCGGAGGTTCCATGAGCGCTTCGTCCACCGCGCCGCCCCGGGAGCGGGACCGCACCCGGGCCAGGGTCCGGCAGGGCAGCACACTGCTGCGCTGGCTGTTCACCACGGACCACAAGGTCATCGGGAACCTGTACCTGGCGACGGCCTTCGGCTTCTTCCTGGTCGGGGGCGTGCTCGCGCTGCTGATGCGGGCCCAGCTGCTCGGGCCGGACACCGGGCTGCTGTCCAACGAGCGGTACAACCAGCTGTTCACCATGCACGGCACGATCATGCTGCTGCTGTTCGCCACCCCGACCTTCGCCGGCTTCGCCAACGCGATCATGCCCTTGCAGATCGGCGCGCCCGACGTGGCGTTCCCCCGGCTGAACGCCTTCACCTACTGGGCCTTCCTGCTGGGCGGGCTGATGGTGCTGAGCGGTTTCCTCACCACCCAGGGCGCGCCCTCGTTCGGCTGGTTCGCCTACGCGCCGCTGAACGGGCCGCTGTTCTCGCCCGGGGCCGGCGGGGACCTCTGGGCGCTCGGCCTGGTGGTGGCCGGCCTCGGCACCATCCTGGGCGCGGTCAACTTCGTCACCACCATCACCTGCCTGCGGGCGCCAGGGATGACGCTCTTCCGGATGCCGATCTTCACCTGGAACGTGCTGTTCACCTCGGTCATGGTGCTGCTGGCCTTCCCGGTGCTGACGGCGGCGCTGCTCTGCCTGGAGGCGGACCGCAAGTTCGGCGCGCACGCCTTCGACGCGGCGAACGGCGGGGCGCTGCTGTGGCAGCACCTGTTCTGGTTCTTCGGCCACCCGGAGGTGTACATCGTCGCGGTGCCGTTCTTCGGCATCATCAGCGAGATCATCCCGGTGTTCAGCCGCAAGCCGCTGTTCGGCTACTTCGGGATGATCGGTGCGACCGTCTCCATCACCGCGCTGTCCATGTCGGTGTGGGCGCACCACATGTTCGCCACCGGCCAGGTGCTGCTGCCGTTCTTCTCGATGATGTCCTTCCTGATCGCGGTGCCCACCGGGGTGAAGTTCTTCAACTGGATCGGGACGATGTGGAACGGCTCGCTGTCCTTCGAGACCCCGATGCTGTGGTCGATCGGCTTCCTGGTGACCTTCCTGTTCGGCGGGCTGAGCGGGGTGCTGCTGGCCGCGCCGCCGATCGACTTCCACGTGACGGACAGCTACTTCGTGGTGGCCCACCTGCACTACGTGCTGTTCGGCACGGTGGTGTTCGCCACTTTCGGGGGCTTCTACTTCTGGTGGCCGAAGCTGACCGGGAAGCTGCTCGACGAGAAGCTGGGGAAGGTGCACTTCTGGATCCTTTTCGTGGGGTTCCAGACCACCTTCCTGGTGATGCACTGGCTGGGCGCCCAGGGCATGCCGCGCCGCTACGCGAGCTACCTGGACGTGGACGGCTTCACGGCACTGAACGTGTGCGCCTCGGTCGGTTCGTTCCTGCTCGGGGTCTCCAACCTGCCGTTCTTCTACAACGTCTGGGCCACCACCCGGCACGGCGCCCGGGTCACCGAGGACGACCCGTGGGGCTGGGGCCGGTCGCTGGAGTGGGCCACCTCCAGCCCTCCGCCGCCGCACAACTTCCGTACGCTGCCGAGGATCCGCTCCGAGTCCCCGGCCTTCGACCTGCACCACCCGGAGGTTCCCGCGAAGGAGCCGACGGGCGGCACCACCGCGGTGCCGCACGGCCGCGGCGGCGAACGGGGGAGCGGGCGGTGAAGGCGGAGGGGTGGCTGTTCGCCGTCATGACGGCGTTCTTCGCGGTGACCGGGCTGGTCTACGGTTTCTGGGCCCGGGAGCCGGCCGGCAAGGCGATCCTGACGGTGGCGTTCCTGATGTCCGGCCTGATCGCGCTGTTCTGGTTCGTCCAGCACCAGCGCGGCGGCGGCGGCCGGGCGCAGGACCGCAAGGAGGCCGAGATCGCCGAGACCGCGGGGCCGAGGGGGTTCTTCCCGGCCCGCAGCGGCTACCCGGTACTGACGGCGGCCGGCCTGACGGTCTTCGCCCTGGGCCTGGTCTTCGCCCGGTGGCTGATCGTCCTCGGCGCGCTGGTGCTCGCGCTCGCCGTCGGCGGCTTCATCTTCCAGTACCGCGACCACGGCGAGGGCTGAGGCGGCGCAGCAGCCGCCGCAGCGGCCCGCCCGGGGCGGGGGCGGGCGGGCGCAAGGCCGGGGGAGCGGGGTGGGCCGGGGCGCTGAGGACCTTCGCGATCAGCTCCGACTCCCCTTCTCCGGCCGGGAGTTCCACCCGGTCGCGGTGGAACCAGGTGCTCGCCGCGGCGCGTACCCGCTCGTGTCGCGGAGCCCCCTGAGGGGCGGCGATCGGCTCCGGCACGGCGCGGGCCAGCAGCACGTACCGCTCGGCCGCGGGCACCGGGCGGTGGTGGCCGGTGAAGCCGCCGTCGATGGACTGGTCGATCCGGCCGGTCTCGTCGCCGTCCAGCAGCCGGTCCCGGTCCCGGGCCTGGAGGGCCAGGCAGAGCCGCCGGGTGAGCACGAAGACCACCGGCGGCAGCACGATCAGCGCCACCCGCAGCACCACGGTGAGCGCGTTGACGGAGAGCCCGAAGGCGTAGGCGATCACGTCGTTGCCGCCGGCGATCAGCAGCACGGCGTAGCACGTGATCCCCGAGGTGCCGAGCGCGGTGCGGGTGGGCTTGTTGCGCGGCCGGTCGCACAGGTGGTGCTCGCCGGTGCCGGGGTCGAGCCACCGTTCGACGAAGGGGTAGGCGTACAGCGCCGCGAACAGCAGGCCGGGCACCACCAGGGCGGGCAGCAGCACGTTCCACGACACGGTGTGCCCGAACACCCTGGTCTCCGCGGCGGGCATCAGCCGCAGCGCCCCCTCGATGAAGCCGATGTACCAGTCCGGCTGCGCGCCCGTCGCGACGACGTCGGGGCGGTAGGACCCGTACCGCCAGATCGGGTTGATCTCGGCGAGGAAGGCCGACAGCGCCATGACGCCGCCCACCGTGAACAGCAGGCCGGTCGTGCGGGTGAGGAACTGGGGGAAGAACGGCATCCCCACCACGTTGCGGTTGGTGCGCCCGGGAGCGGCCCAGTGGGTGTGCTTCAGCACCACCACCAGGGTCAGATGGGCCCCGATCAGGGCGAGCAGCAGGCCGGGGACCAGCAGGACGTGCACGGTGAACAGCCGGGGCACGATCTCGTTCCCCGGGAACTCGCCGCCGAAGGCGAACAGCGTGAGGTACGAGCCGACCAGCGGCACCGAGAGCAGCACGCCCTCGGCGATCCGCAGGCCGGTGCCGGAGAGGGTGTCGTCGGGCAGCGAGTAGCCGGAGAACCCCTCCAGCAGCGCGAGGTTGAACAGCGTCACCCCGATCACCCAGTTGAGCTCGCGCGGGTGGCGGAACGCCCCGGTGAAGAACACCCGCAGCAGGTGCACGCAGATCGCCGAGGTGAACAACAGCGCCGACCAGTGGTGGATCTGACGGATCATCAGGCCGCCGCGCACGTCGAAGCTGATCCGCAGCGTGGACTCGTACGCCTCGGACAGCGGCACCCCGCGCAGCGGCAGGTAGGAGCCCTGGTAGACGACCTCGCCCATGCTCGGCCGGAAGAAGAGCGTCAGGTAGACGCCGGTCACCAGCAGGACGACGAAGGAGTACAGCGCGAGTTCGCCGAGCAGGAACGACCAGTGGTCGGGGAACACCTTGCGCAGCAGTTCCCGGCCGGACTCCATGACCGGCAGCCGCCCGTCCAGGCGGGTCGCGACGCGCTCGCCGGCGGACGGCCGGCGCCCGTTCGAAGCCCTGGTTTCGTCCATGGCGGGCAACCTAGTGGGCCTCGTCGCCCGCGGGGCGGTCGAGCACTGCGGTGGCGTCGGCGGGCGGCGGCAGAGCACTCGAACGGGGGAACGGGCGCGGCCGTCCGGCCCCCGTGCCGGGCGGTCCGGTGCCGGTCAGTCCTCCGCGAGCAGCCGGGTGAGCACGGCGTCCACGTCCAGGTGCGCGGACTCCGCGCCGGCGGGCACCAGCAGGAAGGAGTCCGAGAGGAAGGCCGCGACCTCGCCCTCGGGCGCGCTGAGGACGGCCTGCCCGCCGTCGGGCCCGCACAGGGTGATCAGGACCTCGCCCTCCTCGCCCGGACTGACCCGGACGTCGCCGCTGCCGGCCGGGGCGCGCCGGCCCTCGTTCAGCAGCTCCCGGCTGAAGTACCAGCACACCTGGGCCTCGACCGGCAGGCACGCGCACGGCGTGAGCGGGAACGCCAGGCAGGCCGCGTACGGCAGGCTCGGGTCGAACCGCAGCTCCGCCACGATCGGGACGTCGGGCAGTGGGCTGTCGGGAAAGGTGACGGGCATCGGGTGGACGGGCATCTGCATCGAACGACCTTCCTGTGGCCGTGACGCCCGCCCCCGGTCGGGCCGGCGCCCCTGTCCGGCGCCTACCCGGCGCCACGGGGCGCAGACGGTGGACACCGAATCTCCACAGATCCCCGGTGCGGCCCGGGCGTTGGGCCCTCGGCGGAGGAGGTGGCGCGGACCGGACGGCCGGGGCATGATCGCGGGATGACGACGATCAGGACCCGGCGGGGGCGCCTCGGCATTCCGGCACTGGCGGTGCTCGCCGTGCTGGCGACGGGGTGCGGGACGGAGCGGGTGGGCTCGGGCGGGAACCCCGGTACGCGGACGCCGGTGGCGGCCACCACCACGGCGCAGGGCAAGCCGGTCGACTTCCCCTGCCCCGGCGAGTCCCCGACTCCCACCCCGACCTCCAGCCGCACGGCGAGCCCCACGGCCCCGCCCACCCTGCCGCTCGACCACTACGCCGAGAACAACGGCTTCAAGGTGCCCATCCCGCTGCGTGGCCAGGCCCGCTGCGACGGACAGGCGGCCGTCCGGCGGATCAGGGAGGCGCTCGAACCGCTGCGGACGGGCAACGACTACACCCCGGCGAGCACCCGCGGCCGGCTCACCGGCCTCGGCTACCCGGCGGAGAAGCTGAAGGTGTACGAGAACGGGTCGACCGCCGTCGGCTTCCTCGTCCAGGCCCCCGGGATGTGCCTGAGCGGGACGATGACGCCGAACGCCACCACCGCGGAGGCGTTCGCGGGCTACCCGGACCACAGCGGCTGCGACGTCCCCCGCGGCGGCCACTGACGCGAGCACCTGGCCGTCCGGGCCTCACCGGGATCCGGCGGGCGCCGCCGCCGGTGGCGCCGGCCCGTCCGCCGGGTTGCCCGGTAGCCGAAGCAGGACACCCACCGCAATGGCGACCTCCGACAAGTGCCCGCCGGATCTTCCGTGACGCGGTGGCAAAAGCGGCGGCCACCGGCGCGGATAGGCTCCGGACGACCGGCATCTTGATCACGGTCTCCGGAGCGGAAGAGGGCACCACCGAGTGAGCATCCAGCAGATCACCCCCAAGCAGCGGGGCTACCTGATCGTCAACTCCCACCCGACCGGCAGCGAGGCCACGGCCGACCGCCTGTGGCAGCGCGTCGGGCCCGCGGCTCCGGCCGGCCGCGCCCCGGTCGCCCTGGTCCTCGGAGCCAGCGCCGGATACGGCCTGGCGCTCCTGCTCGCCGGGCTGCGCCGCCAGGGCATCCGCGGCGTCGGCGTCGCCTACGAGACGCCCGCCACCGAGCGGCGCACCGCCACCGCCGGCTGGTACCGCACGGCGGCCGTCGCCGACCTGGTCGAGCGGGACGGGGGCGACTTCACCTTCGTCAACGCCGACGCGTACGCGGACGCCACCCGCACCGAGGTCCTCGAACTCCTCGCCGAGCGCTACGGCCCGGTCGACTACCTCGTCTACTCCCTGGCCTCGCCCCGGCGCACCGACCCGGCCACCGGTGAGGTCCACCACTCGGTGATCAAGCCGCTCGGCTCCCCGTACACCTCACCGTCCCTGCTCTTCGAGGACGGGGCCCCGCAGATCGGCACCGTCGACCTCACCCCGGCCGACGAGGCCGAGCAGGCGGCGACCGTGAAGGTCATGGGCGGCGAGGACTGGCAGCTGTGGGTGCGGGCGCTGGCCGACAGCGACCTGCTCGGCCCCGGCTTCATCACCGTGGCCCTGTCCTACGTCGGCTCCGAGATCACCGCGCCGGTCTACCGGCAGGGCACCATCGGCGCCGCCAAGGAGCACCTGGAGGCGAGCGCGGGCGAGTTGCAGACCGGGCTGCTGGCCGGCCGCGGCCGGGCGTTCACCGTCGTCGCCGGCGCGGCCGTCACCCAGGCGTCCACCGCGATCCCCTCCATCGCCCTCTACACCTCGCTGCTGCGCAACGTCCTCGGCGAGGACGGCTGGCGCACCACCGATGACCAGGCCGTCGACCTGTGGGAGCAGCTGACCGGGGCGAAGGAACTCACCCTGGACGAGCGGGGCCGCATCCGGCTGGACGGCTGGGAGCTGGAAGCCGGTGTCCAGGACCGGGTGCGGGAGCTGTGGGCCGACCCGGCGGCCGCGCTGGCCGCCGACCCGGCCGGGGCCGCCTGGTTCTACAACCAGTTCCGGCAGCTGTACGGCTGGGACGTCCCCGGCGTCGACTACACCACCGGGGCCGAGACCGCGGTGGCCTGGCCCGGCCGGCAGCGGTAGCCCGGGCTCCGGCGGCACCCCCGGGCCCGGAGCCGGGTCACGGGGCGCCGGGTTCGTCGAGGAGCAGTTCCAGGAGGGGAAGGGCGCTCTCCAGCGCGCGGCACTGCTCGGGGCTGAGCCGGGTGCTGCGGCGGGCCAGCAGGGCGGTGCGCTCGCGGCGGATCCGGGCGAGGGTCTCCAGGCCGAGCGGGGTGGGCGCGAGCAGCTGGGAGCGTCCGTCCTGCGGGTCCGGGGTCTTGGCGACCAGGCCCCCGGCGACCAGCGGGGCGACCGTGCGGACCAGGGACGGCACCGCCACGCCCTCGCGGGCGGCGAGTTCGCCGAGCCGCAGCGGGCCGTGCTGCTCCACCCTGGCCAGGGCGGAGAGCTGGGCGGCGGTGAGGTCCTGGTCCCCGGAGGCGCGGACCAGCTGGCGGTTGAGCCGGCCGATCGCCAGGCGGAGCCTGACCACGGCCTCGGCGGAGAGCCCGCCACCGTCGGCGCTCACGGCCCGGGCTCCTCGGGGCGCGGCC
>NZ_MSJQ01000228.1 GCF_014596515.1 Streptomyces sp. CBMA156 | reverse complement strand
CCGGCGGGGCGGGGAGAGGCCGGGGCCGTTGCCCCCGGGGCGACGGCCCGCCAGGGCACGCGGGGTCAGGCGGCCCGCACCGGCGCGGCGGCGGGACGGGCGAGACGGGCCAGCGCCAGGGGCTCGAAGATGCCCATCAGCACCGGATCCACCGCCCGCACCGCCGCCGGCGCCGGCGCCGCGGGAACGGGCGTGCGCAGCAGCGCGAGGTAGAGCTCCTGGGTCTCGGCGGCCGGGTCGATGCCCAGCTCCTCCGCCAGCACCCGCCGCAGCTGCTGGTAACAGCGCAGCGCCTCCGCCCGGTTGCCGGAAGCGGCCAGCGCCTCCATCCGGCAGCGGTAGGCGCTCTCCCGGAACGGCGCGCGGCGCACCGCCTCGTCCGCCCAGCGCAGCGCGTGGTGCTCCTCACCCAGGGCGGAGGCCCCCAGGCTCGCCGTCTCCAGGGCACTGATCCGCAGTTCCTCGACGTGCTCGCGCACCCCCTGCGCCCACTCGCCCTCGTGGTCGGGCAGGAACGCCCCGCGCAGGTTCGCCAGCGCGCCCGCGGCCAGCTGCTGGGCGACCGCGTGAGCGCCGCCGGCCAGCGCCTCGCCGGCCTCGCCGACCGCGGACGCCGCCGCCTCCAGGTCCACGGCCGCGTCCGCGGGCAGCCGCAGCACGTACCGCCCGCCCTGGGCGATCAGCGGCGTCGCCCCGGGCCCCTGGCCGGGGGCGGTGACGAAGGCCCGCACCCGGGAGACCACGCTGCGCAGCGCGGAGGCCCAGGTGTCGGGCAGGCCGTCGGGCCAGATGGTGTCGGCCAGCTGGTCGCGGCTGGTGCCGCTGGAGCGCTCCAGCACCAGGCGGGCGAACGCCACCTGGGCCTGGGCGCTGGACAGGTGCTGCGGGGCGCCGTCCTCGTGCTCGACCGCCACCAGGCCGGTGAGGCGGATCAGCATGCGTCCGCCCCCGATCTGCCCGACGGGCCGTCTTCCCTGAAGCCTTTCAACACAAGCTCCAACCCCCTTGAGCCAAAGCGGAAGTGACGGCCCGTACCAGGCCGTCGGCGTGGGAAACCGCGGATCGGAACAATTGAGCCGCCGACCAGCCGTTCGGTTTCGGCGGATTTCGACCATACATTCGCCGCGTCGAACGATGTCAACACCGGTAACGGAAACATACCCACCGGCCGGTAGATGCGTCGTGGACGCAACGTTTCCGCACGTCAGAGCGGACCCGCAGGCCAGGAAAGCGCCTATTGCGGACGCCTTGCGCATCCTGCCGTAGAAATGTAGCCATCCTTGAGCACCCCGCGTGAAGGCTTCGAGAAAACACCCCCGCCCACCGCCCGGAACCGCCCCGCACCGCGAATGC
This sequence comes from Streptomyces sp. CBMA156, assembly GCF_014596515.1. Taxonomy (GTDB): domain Bacteria; phylum Actinomycetota; class Actinomycetes; order Streptomycetales; family Streptomycetaceae; genus Kitasatospora. The sequence goes on along the minus strand of NZ_MSJQ01000228.1, from coordinate 12,771 downwards.
CCGGGAAACCGCCGGAAGCAAACCGGACGGAAACCGGAAACGAACCGGAACACGCCGGAAAGCCGGCAGCCCGCGAAAACCGCGAACGCCGTGCAATCCGTGAACACCGTGCAATCCGTGAACGCCGCGAAGACCGTGAACACCGTGACGCCGTGAAGGAGAAACGCCCGTGAACGCCACCGGAGCATGGGACCGCCTGGAACCCAGACTGGCCGCGACGAACGCCCGCGTGGCCCAACTGGAATCCGACCCCTCCCGGCGCAACAGCTTCGTCGCCTACACGATGGAACGCGACAGCGCCTACTGCGACCTCGACGGCGAACGCCTCCTCATGATGTCCGGCTACAGCTACCTCGGACTGGCCGGCGACGAACGCGTCGTCGCCGCCGCCAAGGCCGCCGTCGACGTCTACGGCACCGGCAACCACGGCGTACGGGCCCTGGCCGGCACCATCCCGCTGCACGAGGAACTCGAAGCCGAGGTCGCCCGCTTCGCCCGCCGCGAACGCGCCCTGGTCTTCGGCTCCGGCTACGCCGCCAACGTCGGCACCGTCGGCGCCCTCGTCGGCGCCGGCGACACCGTCCTGATCGACAAGTACGACCACGCCTCCATCGTCGACGGCTGCCGCCTCTCCGGTGCCACCGTCACCCGCTTCCGCCACAACGACGTCGACCACCTCGAACGCCGCCTGAAGGCCGCCGCCCCCACCGGCGTACGCCTGGTCATCGTCGACAGCGTCTACTCCATGGACGGCGACATCGCCCCGCTGCCCGAACTGCGCGAGGTCTGCGACCGCCACGACGCCCTGCTCATGGTCGACGAAGCCCACGCCCTCGGCGTCATCGGCAGGACCGGCGGCGGCATCGAGGAACACTTCGACCACAAGGTCCGCGTCGACATCAAACTCGGCACCCTCTCCAAGGCCATCCCCTCCATGGGCGGCTGGATCGCCGGCAGCCACGACCTCATCGGCCACCTGCGCTACGCCGCCCGCCCCTTCCTGTTCTCCGCCGCCCTCGGCCCCGCCCAGACCGGCGCCGCCCTGGAATCCCTGCGCATCCTGCGCCGCGAACCCGAACGCGTCACCCACACCCAGACCCAGGCCGAACGCCTGCGCCGACGCCTCAACGACGCCGGCCTGTCCACCATGGACTCCTCCACCGCCGTCCTGCCCGTCATCGCCGGCACCGACGACGCCGCCTACGACTACGCCACCGCCTGCCGCAAGGCCGGCGTCATCGGCCTGCCCGTCGTCACCCCCGCCGTCCCCAACGACCTCGCCCGGCTGCGCATCGCCGTCACCGCCCGCCACACCGCCGCCGACATCGACTTCGCCGCCGAGGCGTTCCTGACCGCCGCCGCCCGGACCGGCCTCATCTGACCCCCACCCGCCCCACCCACCGCCACCGCCGGGCCGCCGCACCACGCGCAGAGGAGACGAAGCCATGGCCCCCCACCACCGGCCGCCGATCGCCGTCACCGGCCTCGGCGTGGTCAGCCCCGCCGGGCACACCCCCGAGCACCTCTGGCGCACCGTCGCCTCCGGACACTCCACCGCCACCGCCCTGACCGACCCCGCCCTCGCCCGCCACCGCGTACGCCTGGGCTGCCGCGTCACCGACCTGCCCGGCCACGACCTCGTCCCCGCCAAGGACGCCCGCCGCCTCGACCCCTTCGCCCACTACGGCACCCTCGCCGCCCTGGCCGCCCACACCGACGCCGGACACCCCCGGCCCGAACCGGGACGCAGCGCCATCGTCGTGGGCACCGCGGTGGGCGGCCGCACCACCAGCGACCGCGAATCCGCGCTCTACACCGAACACGGCCCACTGCGGGTCTCCCCGCTGATGCCACTGGTCACCATGCCCAACGCCGCCGCCGCCCAGATCGCCATGCGCCTGGCCTGGAGCGGACCCGCGCTGACCATCGCCACCACCTGCGCCTCCGGCGCCGACGCGATCGGCCACGCCGCCCTCCTCCTGGCCTCGGACCGGGCGGACGTCGTGATCGCCGGCGGCTGCGAGGCGACCCTCACCCCCGTCACCCTCGCCGCCTTCGGCAACCTCGGCGCCCACTCCCTGCGCAACGACGAACCCGCCCGCGCCTCACGCCCGTTCGACACCGACCGGGACGGCTTCGTGATGGGCGAAGGCGCCGGCTTCCTGGTCCTGGAACGCCTCGACGACGCCCGCGCCCGCGGCCGCACCCCGTACGCACTGCTCGCCGGCTACGGCTCCAGCGCCGACGCCTACCACCTGTCCAACCCCCGCCCGGACGGCGCCGGCGCCGTAACCGCCATGCGCACGGCCCTCACCGACGCCGGCCTCACCCCCGCCGACATCGCCCACGTCAACGCCCACGGCACCTCCACCATCCACAACGACCGGGCCGAAGCCGCCGCGCTGCGCACCGTGTTCGGCCCCCACGGGGTGCCGGTCACCTCCACCAAGGGCGCCATCGGCCACCTGATCGGCGCCGCCGGCGCCGTCGAGCTGATCACCGCGATCCAGGCCATGAACGCCCGCACCGTCCCTCCCACCGCCAACCACGAGAAGACCGAAGAGGGCCTGGACCTCGACGTCGTCCACACCGCGCCGCGCCCCGTGCGCGCGGGCGCCGCGCTGTCCAACTCGTTCGGCTTCGGCGGCCACAACACGACCCTGGTGGTGACCCCGCTATGACCGCACCCACGACGACCACACCCACCCCCGCCGCCCCCGCCCCCGGGCCCCTCGCGCGCACCCGGCTGCACGTCACCGGACAGGACCTGGCGGCCTACCGCACCGCGGCCCGCACCCACCTGCCCGCCCCCGCACGGGCCGGGACGAACCCCGCCCACCCCTTCGTCGCCGCCCACGCACTCGCCCGGCACACCGTCACGGCCCTGACCGCCGGCGACCCCGGATTCACCGGCCTGGTCCACCTCGCCCAGGAGATCCACACCCACACCCCCCTCACCGCAGGCCCCGTGGACGTCAGCGTCGACGTCACCGCGGTGCGCCGCGAAGCCCGCGGCACCCGCCTGGCCCTGACCACCCGCCTGGCCGACGCGGCCACCGGCACCCCGATCGCCGACCTCACCGCCGCCGCCCTGCTGCTCGGCGCCACCACCACCCCACCCCACGGCGCCCCCACCCCCACCGCGAACCCCGGCAGCCTCCCCGACGGCGACGCCCACACCGTCACCCACGTGCTGAGCACCGCCGACACCACCGCCTACGCCCACGCCTCCGGCGACCTCAACCCCATCCACCTCGACCACGCCGCCGCCACCGCGGCCGGCTTCGAGGGCACCATCGCCCACGGCATGCACCTCGTCGCCCTGGCCGCCGAGGAGATCACCGACCGCCACGCCGGCGCCGACCCCGCCCGCATCACCGCGCTGGGGGCCCGCTTCGCCGCCCCCACCCGCCCCGGCACCCCGCTGCGCCTGACCCTGCGGTCCTACGACCGGGGCACGGTGGTGCGCTTCACGTTCGCCACCGACGCGGGCACCGCCGTCAAGGCCGGCTGGGCGCGCATCGCACCGGCGGGGGAGTGAGACCCGTGACCACCACCGCCCGCTCCGCCCGCCGCGCCGCGGACACCCCGCCGCCGCTGGCACTGCCCGACGCGTTCACCGCCCACGCCCGCACCCGCCCCCACGCCCCGGCCCTGCTGTGGCACGGACACACCGTCACCTACGGGCGGCTCGCCGAGGCCGCCGAGGCCGAACGCGCCCGCCTGGCCGCCCTCGCGCTGGCACCGGGGGAGCCGGTGGGCCTGGTCGCCGTCAAGTCGCCCGAGGCGATCGCCCTGGTGCTGGCCTGCCTGATGGAGCGCCGCCCCTTCCTGCTGCCCTCCCCGCAGCTGGCCCCCGCCCTGCTGGCCGCCCTGTTCGCCCAGGCCGGCGCCCGCCACCTGCTCGCGCCCCTGGGCCAGGACACCCCCGCCCTGCCCGCCCTGCCCCGCCCGGCCCCCGTGCCGACCCTGGCCGCCGGCACCTCGTTCATGCTCACCACCTCCGGCTCCACCGACCTGCCGAAGATCGTCCCGCTCGCCCAGAGCGCCGTGGACCGCTTCACCGCCTGGGCCCACGACACCTTCGACCTGGGACCGGGGCGCACCGTCGCCGGCTACGCGCCCCTCAACTTCGACCTCGCCCTGCTCGACGTGTGGGCCACCCTCGCCGCCGGCGGCACCTGCCTGCTCATCGACCCCGCCCACGCCCTCGACGCCCGCCACCTGCACGCCCAGCTCACCGCCCACCGCCCCCAGGTCCTCCAGGCCGTCCCCCTCGCCTACGCGCTCCTCGCCCGGGCCGCCGGCACCGGGGTGCTGGACAGCGTCGAGCACGCCGTGTTCACCGGCGACGCCATCGACGCCCGCACCCTCGCCGCCCTGCCCGCCCTGCTGCCGGGCGCGCAGCTCTACAACATCTACGGCTGCACCGAGACCAACGACAGCTTCCTGCACCGCCTGGACCGCCTGGACGCCGCCGCCGCCCTGCCCGTGCCGATCGGCCGGCCCCTGCCCGGCGTACGCACCCTCATCACCACCCCCGACGGCACCCCCCTCCAGGGCGCGGGCAGCGGCGAACTCCACGTCTCCACCCCCTTCCAGGCCGCCGGCTACCTCGACCGCTCCCGCGACACCGGACGCTTCACCACCCGGCCCGACGGCGCCGGCGAAGGACGGCGCTGGTTCCGCACCGGCGACCTCGTCACCCGCGACGAAGCCGGCCGCATCCACCTCACCGGCCGCGCCGACTTCCAGGTCAAGGTCCGCGGCGTCGCCGTCAACACCGCCGAGATCGAACGCGTCCTGCTCACCCACCCCGACGTGTGCGAAGCCGCCGTCGCCGCCCAGAGCGACCCGCTGACCGGCAAACGCCTGCACGCCGCCGTCCGGCGCACCCCCGGCTCCACCCTCAACAGCCTCGTCCTGCGCGAACACCTGGCCCGCAACCTGCCCCGCGCCGCCGTCCCCGAGAAACTCGCCATCCACGACGACCCGCTGCCCAGGACCGCCACCGGCAAGGTCGACCGCAAGGCCGTCCTGCCCACCCCCTGACCGTCACCACCCCTGTCACATCCCCACCGAAGCAAGGGAGTTGCCGCCATGAGCAACATCGCCCGGATCAAGCGGTTCCTCATCGAGGAGTTCCTGCCCGACGTCACCCCCGACCAGCTCGCCGACGACCACGACCTGCTCTCCGACGGCGTCATCGACAGCCTCGGCGTCCTCAAACTGATCGCCTGGGTCGAGGACCACTTCGCCCTGCCCGTCGACGACACCGACCTGGACCCGAACAACTTCCGCTCGGTGGCCGCCATCGACGCCTTCATCACCGAACGCCGCACCGCCGCCACCGCCGCCGCCGGCGCGAGCGTGGGCGGCTGACACGATGCACCCGGCCCTCACCGCGCTCCTCGCCGCCCGACCCGTCGGCCTGGAGGCCTGGCGCTCGTGGTGGGACCAGCTCCAGCACCGCACCCTGGGCCCGGCCGACACCGACCGGGCCCAGGCGGCGGCCCTGCTGGCCGGCCTCACCACCCGCCTGCCCGACCCCGGCACCCTCGCCGCCCTGGTCACCTCCCTCACCGAACGCGCCCCCCACCCCGGCCCCGCCCACCCCGGCAGCGTCAACATCGTCGGCACCGGAGGAGGCCCGGCCACCTTCAACCTCTCCACCGCCGCCGCCCTGACCGCCGCCGCCATGGGCGTCCCCGTCGTCAAGACCGGCTCCCGCGCCCACACCAGCACCGCCGGCTCCGTCGACCTGCTGGAACGCCTCGGCATCACCCTCACCTCCGGCCACGACGCCACCGCCGACCACCTCGCCCGCCACGGCATCGCCTTCGCCGGCCCCCACGTCTACCCACCGGCCCTCACCCGCCTGGCCCGCACCCTCTACCCGCTCACCCTCAAACCCTTCGGCGCCCTCCTCAACACCCTGGGCCCCGTCCTGGCCACCGTCCCCGTCACCGCCCAGCTCACCGGCGTAGCCACCCGGACCGCCCTGGACGCCCTGCGCCCCCTCGCCGCCCAGGTGAGCGGACGCACCCTGTGGCTGGCCCACAACAGCGCCGGCGCCGACGAACTCCTGCCCTTCGCCGACAACACCCTGCACACCCCCGACGGCGACATCCACCTGCCCGCCGGATCCGTCGCCCCCCACACCGGCACCCTCGCCGACCTCGCCCCCCACCCCGACGACCTCACCGGCCACTTCCTCACCGCCCTCGCCGGCCGCGCCGGACCCACCGCCACCCACACCATCGCCCTCAACGCCGCCGCCCTCGCCCTCGCCTCCGGCCGCCACACCCACTGGAAAGACGCCCACACCGCCGCCCTGGACGCCCTCGCCGACGGCGCCCCCCGCGCCCTCGCCGAACGCCTCGCCACCGCCACCCGCACCACCCCGGGCACCCGCACCGCCCCGGGCACCCGCACCGCCCCGGGCACCCGCACCGCCCCGGGCACCCGCCCGGTCCCGCACCCGGAGGCCGCCCGTGCCTGACCCCCTCTTCCCCCCGCACCGCCCCGGCCTCGCCCTCTTCCTCAACGCCGGCGACCCCGCCGGCCGCCTCACCGACCTCGCCCTCATGCTCGACCACCACGACGTCGACGTCCTCGAACTGGCCGTCCCCTTCCCGAACTCACCCACCGACGGCCCCGTCATCCGCCGCTCCGCCACCCGCGCCCTCGACGCCGGCACCACCTGGGACACCGTCCTGGCCGACCTCGCCCGCCTCACCCCCCGACTGCGGCACCTCAACGTCGTCCTGCTCGCCGACTGGAGCCACAGCCTGCGCCACCGCGACCCCACCGAAACCGCCCGCCAGGCCCTCGACGCCGGCGCGAGCGCCCTGCTCGTCCACGCCCTGCCCCCACGCCTGCGCCCCACCTGGAACCAGGCCCTCACCACCACCGGCCTGCCCCAGGTCACCACCTGCTACCCCGCCTCCACCCCCCAGACCCTCCACACCGCCGCCCGCACCGCCCACGGCGCCTACGTCTACCTCGTCGCCCACTACGGCCGCTCCGGCACCACCCCCGCACACGGCCACCACACCCTCACCGCCACCGTCACCGCGCTGCGCACCGCGGCCCCCGCGACCCCGGTCGCCGTCGGCTTCGGCGTCAGGAACGCCGCCGACCTGGACGCGGTGGCCGCCTGCGGCGCGGACGCGGCGATCGTCGGCTCCGCCGCCGTCGCCCGCATCGAACACGCCCTGACCGAAGGCCTCGACCCCGTCGGGGAACTGAGCGCCTTCCTCACCGGCCTCCGCCCCGCCCGCACCGGCCACCCCGGCGCCCGCGGCGGAACCCGCACCACCCCCACCACCCCCGGCACCACGACCCGAGAGGAACAACCGGCATGCTGATCCGCGACATCGACGACGTGAAGACCGTCGAATGGGGCAACGGCCTGTCCCGCCGCTTCCTGGTGGCCAGCGACGGCCTCGGCTACAGCCTCACCGACACCATCGTCAACGCCGGCACCAAGTCCCGCCTGGAGTACCGCAACCACCTGGAGGCGTGCTACTGCATCGCCGGCTCCGGCGAGGTCATCGACATGGACGGCACCACCCACCCCATCACCCCCGGACGCCTGTACGCCCTCGACGAGCACGACGCCCACTACCTGGTCGCCGGCCCCGAGGAGGACCTGCGCCTGGTGTGCGTCTTCTCCCCGGCCCTGCGCGGCGACGAGGTCCACCAGCTCGACGCCCACAACTCCTCCGCCTACTGAGCGCACGGGCCCCACCGGGCCCGCCGCCCAGGGCCCGCCGCCCCCACCACGAAAAGGGGCCCGCCACCCCCTCACCCGCGGGGGCCCGGGCCCCCGTGGGGCGCGACCTTCTGAACCGACGTGTGCCGGCGACCAGAAACCGCCGGCCTGCCACCCCGGGCCCCCGACACCGGGCCCGGGAGGAAGGCGGCACCTTTCATGATCCGCTGGAACGCCGACCAGACGGCCCTGCGCGAAGGCCTGGCCCGCTTCGGCGACGACCTGAGCGCCGGCCACATCGAAGGCGACGAACAAGCCGCCTTCTCCCACGACAAGTGGCGCCTGATCCAGAAGACCGGCATCCTCTCCCTGCCCTTCGAGGAACGCTACGGCGGCCTCGGCCAGTCCCTGCTCACCACCATGTACGTCCTCGAAGGCCTCGGCCACGCCTGCCGCGACGGCGGCCTCAACTTCTCCGTCACCACCTCCATCGCCTCCACCGGCGTCCCCCTCCAGGCCTTCGGCTCACCCGCCCTCAAGGACACCTACCTGCCCCGCATCGCCTCCGGCGAGGCCATCGGCGCCCACGCCATCACCGAGTCCGAGGGCGGCTCCGACGCCATGCAGATGCGCACCCGCGCCGTACGCGACGGCGACCACTTCGTCCTCAACGGCGCCAAGACCTTCGTCTCCAACGGCCCCGTCGCCGACGTCGTCGTCGTCTACGCCCGCACCCACCCCCAGGGCGGCGCCCTGGGCGTCACCGCCTTCCTCCTCGACGCCCACACCCCCGGCCTGAGCACCGGAAACCCCATCAAGAAGATGGGCCTGCGCACCTCCCCGCTCTCCGAGCTCTACCTCGACGACGTCCGGGTGGGCGCCGACCGGGTCCTGGGCCGCGTCGGCGGCGGCTTCCTCGTCCTCGACCACGTCATGAAACGCGAGATCCTCTACTCCTTCATCGTCAACACCGGCGAGATGCAGCACCGCCTCGCCCGCTGCCTCGACTACGCCAAGACCCGCATGTCCTTCGGCAAACCCATCGGCTCCTACCAGTCCGTCGCCAACAAGATCGTCGACACCAAGATCCGCCTGGAAACCGCCCGCAAGTGGCTGTACGACACCGCCCAGCGCCTGGAAGCCGGCGACAACGTCACCGTCGACATGGCCATCGCCAAACTCCTCACCAGCGAATCCAACCTCGCCACCTCGCTCGCCGCCGTCCAGGTCTTCGGCGGCAACGGCTACATGTCCGAGTACGGACTGGAGAAGGACGTACGCAACGCCGTCGCCGGCACCATCTACTCCGGCAGCAACGAGATCCAGTACAACCGCATCGCCGCCATGCTGGGCCTGGGCAAATGACCGCCCCCACCGCCCCGGTCGGCACGACCGGCACGGCCGCGCCCGCCCGCTGGGGCCACCTCAAGGTCTGCGGCGCCCGCAGCCGCACCGACCTCACCCTGCTCGCCGACACCGGCCCCACCCTGGTCGGCCTGTGGCACGGCATCCCCGGCGGCCCCGCCGACCTCGAAGCCGACCGCCTCGCCGACCTCGCCGCCACCGCCATCCGCCTGGGCCTGGAACCCGTCCTCGTCACCTTCCTCGACGACGCCCGCACCATCGCCGCCCTCGCCCGCGCCACCGGCATCCGCTGGATCCAGCTCCACGCCTACCAGAGCCCCGCCCTCGTCGCCGACCTGCGCGACCGGCTGCCCTACGCCGTCCTCGTCAAAGTCCTCCACCTCGCCCGCGGCCGCTGCCTGGAACGCGCCTTCACCGGCGCCTTCGAACGCGCCGGCTGCGACCTGTTCCTCCTGGACACCGTCACCGACGACGGCCGCGTCGGCTCCACCGGCCACCCCCTGGACCCCGCCCACGTCCACGCCCTGCTGCCCCGCCTCACCATCCCCTTCCTCCTCGCCGGCGGCCTCAGCACCACCAACCGCGACACCTACCGCACCGTCACCGACCACCCCCTCTACGCCGGCGCCGACATCGACACCGCCGCCCGCGACCGCACCGGCCGCTTCACCCACGAAGCCGTCACCGCCCTCACCCGCGCCTGGCACCCGCGCCTCCAGGAGACCCCCGCATGAGCACGAACTTCGCCGACGCGCTGCTCGCCGCCCACCGCCCCCTGGTCATGGAGGTCAAACTCCGCGACCCCCACGGCACCGACCTCCTGGGAAAACGCACCGTCACCGACCTCGTCACCCGCTACGAACAGGCCGGCGCCCCCTGCCTGTCCGTGGTCACCGGACGCTGGTTCGGCGGCACCCCCCGCCTGCTGCGCGAGGTCACCGCCGCCACCGGACTGCCCGTCCTCCAGAAGGACTTCCTCACCCGCCCCGCCCAGCTCGAAGCCGCCCGCGCCCTCGGCGCCTCCGCCGTCCTGCTCACCGCCGCCCTGCTGCCCGCCACCTCCCTGGCCCGCCTGGTCACCGCCGCCCTCGACCTGGGCCTGACCCCCTTCGTCGAGATCACCGACGAACACGAACTCGACCCGCTGCCCCGCATCACCGAATGCGTCGTCGCCGTCAACAACAAGGACATCCGCACCCGCGAACGCGACCACGGCGACCTCGGCCGCAGCCTGCGCCTGCTGCCCGCCCTGCGCGCCGCCGGCTGCCGCGCCCCCGTCTCCGCCTCCGCCATCACCGAACCGCACGAGGCCGCCCGCCTGCTCGACGCCGGCTACGCCGGACTGCTCGTCGGCACCTCCCTGATGCGCACCGGCGACCTCGACGCCTGGCTCACCGGCCTGGACACCGCCAGAACAGGGGCCGCCGCGTGAAACCCGCCCTGCGCACCCGCTCCCTGGTCCTGGACGCCGACGGCATCCCGCTGTCCGCCCTGGTCGCCGAACCCGACCACCACACCCCCAAGGCCGTCATCCTCGCCATCCACGGCCGCGGCATGCGCGCCGCCTACTTCGCCGGCCCCGCCCACCCCGACACCAGCCTGCTCACCCTCGCCGCCGAGCTCGGCTACACCGTCCTCGCGATCGACCGCCCCGGCCACGGCGCCTCCGCCCACCGCCTGCCCGCCGGCCAGCTCATCGCCGACCAGGCCGCCACCCTCCACGCCGCCCTCACCGACTACGCCCGCGCCCACCCCACCGGCGCCGGCGTCCAGCTCCTCGCCCACTCCTTCGGCGGCAAGATCGCCCTCCGGCTCGCCGCCCACTGGCCCCACGACCCGCACCTGCCCCTGCTCGGCTGCGACATCTCCGGCCTCGCCCAGCACTACGCCCCCGGCGCCTGGGAACGCCCCGACGACCTCGCCGGCGGCGGCCGCCTCAACTGGGGCCCCCTCGCCCTCTACCCGCCCGGCACCTTCCACGCCGCCCGCACCCTGCTCACCCCCGTGCCCGCCCTCGAATCCCGCGAACTGGCCACCTGGCCCGCCCGCTACAGCGCGCTCGCCGCGCGCGTACGGGTACCGGTGCGCCTGACCCTGGCCGACCACGAGCACTGGTGGCGCCTGGACGACACCTCCCGCGCCGCCCTGACCGCCGCCTTCCCCCCGGGCCTGGCCCGCCTCGCCACCGCCCGCCGCGCCGGCCACAACCTCTCCCTGGGCCACGCCGCCCGCCCCTACCACCTGCGCGCCCTCGCCTTCACCGACGACTGCCTCACCCGCCCCGCCCCCGCCCCCACGGCCCCCGCCCTGGCCGCCGTCTGACCCGGGCACGGCCCACCCGACCACCTGGCGAGGGGTGGTGAGAAGGCCCCGCCGTCCCCCCTGGGCACGGGGGACGGCGGGGCCCGCCCACCCGCCGGCGCCTGCTGTCCACCGTCCCGGCCGCCGCCCGCGCGGGCTTGCGGCACCCGGCGGACGCCGATCCGGACACCGATCCGGACACCGATCCGGACACCGGTGCATACGCGCCGCCGGCCGGGGAACCCGACGGGGCGACCCGGGCCGGCGCCGCTCTCGGCCGGGTCCCCGGGGCCTGAGGGGCCCCGGGCGCCGCCCGCACCCGCCGTTCCGTCCCGGGCGCGGGCGGCGCACCGCGCCCGGGACGCGGGAATCCCGGGCGGCCGGGCGTGGTTCGTGTGCTTCACGGGGTTCACGGGGTTCGGCGCCGGTCACGGTGACAGGCGCCCAGGGGAGGAGCACGGCGTTGAGGATCGGCGACATCGAGGTACTGGCGATCACGGACGGGGCGGGCAGCGAGAGGGCCGCCGAGATCCTCACCCGTCCCGGCGTGGACGACCCGTGGGCCTGCCACCCGCACGAGCGGGAACCGGACGGCAGCCTGACCCTGCCACTGGGCGGCTTCCTGGTACGCAGCGCGGGGCGCACCGTCCTGGTCGACGCCGGGGTCGGACCGTACGACGACGGCCGCTACCGCGGGGGAGCGCTCCTCGACTCGCTCGCCGCGCACGGCATCACCCCCGGGGACGTGACCGACGTGGTCTTCACCCACCTGCACTTCGACCACGTCGGCTGGGCCTCCGTCGACGGCCGGCCGGTCTTCCCGCGCGCCACCTACCGCGCCCACCGCGCCGACTGGGAGCACTTCGTCACCGGCCCGGCCACCACCCCCGGGGCCGTCGCCAAACTCACCCCGGTCGAGGGCCGACTGGAGCCGTTCGACGCCGACTTCACCCTCGCGCCGGGCATCGACGCGCTCCACCTGCCCGGCCACACCCCCGGCACGACCGTGTACGTGCTCTCCTCCGGCGGGCGCCGCGCGCTGCTGCTGGGCGACGTGGTCCACTCGGTGGTCCAGTTCGGCGAACGCGACTGGCAGGTGGTCTGGGACATCGACCCGGCGGCCGCCTCCGCGGTGCGCAACCGCATCGCCGACGAGGCCGCAGGCACCGACGACCTGCTGGTCGCCGCGCACTTGCCCGGCATGCGCTTCGGCCGCATCCTCACCGACGGCGGCGAGCGGCGCTTCGCCGCCGTCTGACCATCCCGCAGCCGGGCCGGTCCGCACCCGGGCCGGCCCGGGGGGGGGGGGGGGGGGGGGAGGGGGGGGGGGGGGGGGGGGGGGGGGGGGGGGGGGGGGGGGGGGGGGGGGGGGGGGGGGGGGGGGGGGG
>NZ_MSJQ01000227.1 GCF_014596515.1 Streptomyces sp. CBMA156 | reverse complement strand
GGCGAGGTGCTCGACGCCGGGGACGGCCGCCCCGGCGGGGCGCCCGGTGCCGGTGACGACCCGGACCTCGTGGCCCTGTCCGGCCAGCAGGCGGGCGGTGGCGGCCCCGGCGGGCCCGTGTCCGACGACCAGGTGGAAGCTCATCCGCCACAGCGTAGGGCCTGCGCCGATCGGGCGGGCGCGCGCGTGGGGCGGGCGGGCCCGGGCGGCGCATCCGGCCGCAGGGGCGGCTACCGACATCAGGACACGGGCGCGACCGACGTCAGGACGCGGTCGTGCGCGCCGCCTCCAGCTCGGCCACCAGCCGCTTCACCCGCTTGTTGGCCCGGCCGGAGCTGTGACCGGCCAGCATGTGCAACTGGTCCGTTCCGCCGGAGGCCAGCACCAGTTCCGGGACGTCGGAGGAGTAGACCGTGCCCCGCAGGACGGCCACCCGCACCTCCCGGATGTCCGCCCACGCGTAGGAGCGCGCCCCGAGCAGCCCGGAGTACTTCACCCCGGCCGGCCCGTAGGAGACGCCGAACACCGGCGCACGGAACGTCAGCACCGCACCGGGGACGCCGAGGATCAGGACCGGGACCAGGTGTCTCGCCCCGCGCACGTCCCCCGTCGTCGCCATGCGCGCCGCCACGCCCGTCGCGATCACCACGGCGATCAGCAGGCAGGCGCCGCCCAGCAGGAAGTAGGTGAGCGACGAGGCCGTGGGCCTCCTCCGCTTCCGCATGTCCGTGCCCTCCTCCTGGGGCGCGCGGTGCCGTCCGGGGCCCGGGGCGCCGCCACCGCTGGTGGACCAGTATACGAACGGCGGCCGGGGCACCGGGGCCGGGGCACCGGGGCGACCGCCGGCCCCCTCGCCGTCCTGCCCCGGCCGTCGGGCGCCGCTCCGCCGGTTCCGGCGCGGCGCTGGTCGGGGCCGCCCGCCGCCGCTCCACCGAGAGCCCTGACACCGCCAGAGCTGCCACTCCGGGAGCCGGCACCCCGGGGACGCGCCGCGCCGAGGGGCCGGTGGCTCAGCTGCCGTCCCCGCTGTCCCCGCCGTCTCCGCCGTTGCTGCCGCTGTTCGTCCGGCGGGGCCGGCGCTGGTAGCTGCGCACGGCCTCGCCTGCGCCGAGGGTGAGGGCCGCGACCGCGCGGGTCCAGCGGGGCCCGCCCCGGTCGGCCCACACCACGCAGCAGCACCCCGCGACGACCAGGACCAGCACTCCGATCAGAACCGCACCGACCATCACGGCCACCTGCCCCTTCGTCCGACGTTCTCCCTGGGTACGACGTGTGGATCGTCCCACCCGGTTCGGCCGCGGGCCCGCAGGCTGTGCCAGGATGCCGTAGCCGAACGGCCCTGATCATCGCATCGGCCACACAGGCCGCACCCGTCGCCATCCACCCGAGGAGTCACCCCGTGGCCACTGCCCGGTTCGCCACCCTGCACACCACCGCGGGCCCGATCCGCCTGGAGCTGTTCCCGTTCCACGCGCCGAAGACGGTCCGCAACTTCGCCGAACTCGCCGAGGGCACCCGGGAGTACACCGACCCGCGCACCGGCGAGCCGGGCCGGGGCCCGTACTACGACGGCACGCTGTTCCACCGGGTGATCAAGGGTTTCATGATCCAGGGCGGCGACCCGACCGGCACCGGCACCGGCGGCCCGGGCTACGAGTTCGCGGACGAGTTCCACCCGGAGCTGTTCTTCACCAAGCCGTACCTGCTGGCGATGGCCAACGCCGGCCCGGGCACCAACGGCTCGCAGTTCTTCGTCACGGTGGGCACCCCCGCCCACCTCAACCGCCGCCACACCATCTTCGGCCAGGTCGCCGACGCCGCGTCCAGGGCCGTGGTCGACGCGATCGCCACCGCGCCCACCGAGGACGACCGCCCGGTCGGGGACGTGGTGATCACCTCGGTCGAGATCGAGCACTCCTGACCCGGGTGGCCCCCGCCCAGGGTGCCTTCCCGTCCCGTCCGGTGCGCGGCGTACGGGCCCGTTACGTCCACCAGACCAGCTGTCCGGGCGACCTGGCGATCGTCACCGTGGACTTCGAGCCCTGGGAGGAGGGCCTGCACGTCGAGTCCGCGCCGGGTGCCAGGGTCGAGGGCGATCCGGAGCCCGGTGACCCGGAGCGCTTCCACGCCGCGCTCGCCGAGGGCGTGCGCGCGGAGCTGGACGACCGGCTGCCCGGCGTGCCGGTGGCGTTGGCGCTGGTGGTGCACCGTACCGTCGTGCACCTGGTGGACTCGCGCGAGCACTCCTTCCGGATGGCCGGGCGCCTCGCGGTGCGCGAGGTGCTGGCCGTCCTGGAGGGCTGAACGCGGGGCCGCCGCCCGGTGAAGCACGGGCGGCGGCCCTGGAATTGACGCTACGTCAGGAGCAGCTGGTGAACGTCGCGCTGGTGTTGGCGATGTAGAGGGTGGCGCCGGCGGTGGGGTCGGAGCTGAGCGGCACGGTGATGGTGTCCTCGGCGCTCCACGGGATGCCGTGGGCGTCGAAGGTCCAGGTGCCGGTGACCTTGCGGGCGACCTTGGCGAGTGTCACCCAGCCGTACTCCTGGGGCGGGACGGTGACGGTCACGCTGTTGTTGACGCTCCGCGACCCGTGCCACTCGTTGGTGTAGTGCAGCGAGGAACTGATCGTCGCCGTCAGGACGTTGCCGGGGGCGCCGCCGGTGATGGACGTCGTCATGTCGCCGCCGATGCTGTTGGACCAGCCGCTGTCGTCGTTGACCGAGAAGGACTGCTGGACGGTGCCGCTGGTGTTGTTGAACCAGACGGCGGAGGCGCAGGCGCGCGGCAGCGGTGCGGCCGGGGCCTCGCTCACCGTGGTCCAGGAGCAGCTGGAGGGGTCCTTCTGGCACTGCTTGGCGCCGTGGTCGACGGCCAGGTTGCGGGCGGCGAGCGGGAACCCGGTGGACCACTGCTGGTTGGCGGTGCCGTTGCAGGTGTACTGGTCGGTCCAGGCGTCGTCGTAGTTGCCGCCGAGCAGCAGGTCCAGGCAGGTGTTGTCGCCCTGGTGGCGGATCATGAACGCGTCGCCGCCGCCGGACACGGGCTGGAAGTACCAGCGCTGGCTGGCCTGGCCGGCGCAGGTCTGCTGGCGCAGCGCCGGGGTGAGGAAGGCCAGGTCGATGCACTTGCCGGTGTCGTTGTTGACGATGGCGAAGGAGGAGTCGGCGGGGTTGACGCTCAGCCGCCAGGACTGGTGGTAGCCGGGGGCGGAGTTGGTGACGATGTAGGCGCCGTCGCCCATGGTGCCGTTCTGGACGTCGAGTTGGCGTCCGTTGCTGAGCGACTTGATGGTCAGGCACTGCTGCGGCGTGGTGCAGGCGGCGACCGGGGCGGGCGCGGCGGCGGTACCGCTCGCGGAGGCCGGGGCGGCCAGGCCCAGGGCGGCGCAACAGCTCACCAGGAAGGCCGCGAGCAGGCGCAGCCAGGAGGCCGTACGGCCGGGGGTCGGGGTGGCGGGCAAGGGGGTGTCCTTTCATCGGGGGTCGGGGGTCGGGGGAGAGGGGCGGGGCGTGCGGCTCGGGGCGTGCGGCTCAGGGCGCGGCGGCGAAGGCCGCCTCCAGGCGCGGGACGTAGTCCACGAGGTCCTGGGCCCAGCAGCCCGGGGTGTGGCCGCCGTGGCAGTCGGCGCCCCAGCCGGTGCCGTCGCCGTAGTCGACGTAGTGGTGCGGCAGGCCGAGCGCGTCCAGGCGCTGCTTGACGCGCTTGGCGGTGCCCTCGGCCCAGAACTCCATGTCGGAGGGGCTGTTGTTGCCGTTGCCGGTGTAGACGGCGATGCCGGTGCCGGCCAGGCGGGCGAGGCGGGAGGCGGGGTCGGCGGCGTTCCAGCGCCAGTCGGCGTTGAACACCGGGTACGGGCTGCCGAAGATCGCGTCGCTGGAGACGGTGGGCCCGAAGTCCAGGGCGCAGGGGTGGCCGTCGCTGGGCCCGCACAGCACGGTGCCGGCGTTGGTCAGGGTGGCGACCACGGCACCGCGGATGATCATCTCGTCGGTGGACAGGTCGTTGGCGCCGGACATGGTGAGGACCTGGCCGAACAGGTCGGGGCGGTCCTGGGCGTAGTGCAGGGCGCCGAAGCCGCCCATGGACAGCCCGCCGACGGCCCGGTGGGCGCGGTCGGTGCGGGTGCGCAGGTTGGCGTCGACGAACGGGAGGACCTGGGTGAGGTGGAAGGTCTCCCAGTTCTGCGCGCCGGCGGCGGTGTTCTGGTCGAGCCAGTCGGCGTACCAGCCGCGCAGGCCGCCGTCCGGGATGACGGTGATCATCGACTGGGCGGCGGTCAGCGCGGGGTAGGCCAGCGCCGGGCTGCTGGGGTTGTCCGAGGCGCCGTGCAGGAAGTACAGCACCGGGTAGCGCTTGTCCGGCCGGGCCGCGTAGTCGGCGGGCAGCAGGATGCGGATGGTGTGCGGCCCGGCGACCTGCGCCGTGGTGACGGTGATGACGAAGTTGGTGGCGCTGCCGGTGGCGGCGCCGGCCTGGGTCAGTCCGAAGCCGTCGGTCAGCGGCGGCGGCCCGTCGGCCCCGGCCCGTACGGCGGCGGGGGCCGCGGCGGTCGTGGCGGCCGTGGCGGGCGCCGCGGGTGCGGCGAGCGGGAGCAGGCAGGCGGCCAGGGCGGCGAGAGCCGCGCGGGCGCGCCGGAGCCGGACAGGGGTCATGGGCGTCCTCGGCCTCCTCGGCCTCCGGTGACCCGAGGCCTTCGATGATCTGACTGATCACCGACAACTCTTGCGAGTGGCCCCGCCGGACACCAGAGCACCGTGGCGGCGCACCTGCGCCACTGGCGCATGTGCGCCGCCGGCGTGGGTAGCCTCCACCGGCCCCGCCCGGGGCGCTCGACGACAGGGGGGCTTCGTGCACGACGTGCTGGAACCGGAGTCCGAACGCGGACGCGTCTACCACTGCCTGGTCGGCCGGCCCCGGGCCCGCGTCCCCGAACTGGCCAGGGAGGCCGGCCTGGACGAGGAGGCCGTCCTCGCCGTGCTGCGCGACCTCGCCGACGAGGGCGTCGCGGTCGCCTTCGACACCACCGACAGCGCCGACGACCGCGACCACGCCTGGGAGGCGCTGCCGCCCGCCCGGGTGGTCGAGACGGTGCTGCAACGCGACGCGCTGCGCCAGGCCACCGTGCGCCGGGCCGGCGCCGAACTGGAGCGCCTCTACCGCTACGCCCGCCGCGACACCGGCAGTTACGGCGCGCTGGAGGTGGTCGAGGACCCGGCCGAGGTGCTGGCCGCCAGCCGGAGCCTCCAGCTGGCCGCCCGTCACCAGGTGCGGGTCATCGACGTGCCGCCGTACTCCGGCAGCCCGGCCCACTACCTCGACCAGGAGGTGCTGCAGCGGCGCCGGATGGCCGCGGGGGTCGGCTACCGGGCGATCTACCAGGGCTGCGCGTTCCAGGACCCGGTGGCCGGGCCGAACATGGCGCGGATGGTGGAGGCGGGGGAGCAGGCCCGCACCCTGGACGAGCCGCCGCTCAAGCTGGCGATCGGGGACGACGACCTGGCGATCGTCACGCTGCCCGCCGACGACGGGCCCGGCGTGGTCTCGCTGCTGGTCCGGCCCTCCGGGCTGCTGAACGCCCTGACGGCGGTGTTCGAGACGCTGTGGCGGCTGGCGGTGCCCGCCTCGGTGGCGGGGGTCGGCCCGCACATCGACGAACGCGACCGCCGCATCCTGACGCTGATGGCCGGTGGGGCCACGGACGACGCCATCGCCCGCCGGCTGGGGCTGGGGCGGCGCACGGTGGTGCGCCGGGTGTCCGTCCTGCTGGCGCACCTGGGCGCCACCACCCGCTTCCAGGCCGGCGTCCAGGCGGCGCGGCGGGGCTGGCTCTGACCGGGCGCCGGGCCGGGGTCCGGTCGTGAGCGTCGGGGCTCCGCCGAACCGGAGCCCCGATGCTCACCTGACGACGCCTCGGCTCACGTCAGCACTTGTACCCGCTGCCGCCGTCCGGGAGCAGGCTGTCCTTCACCCAGCCCTCGATCGAGGTGCCGGCCTTGCGCAGGTGGGTCCAGGTCCCCTCGCTCTGGGTGGTGGTGTAGCAGTGGTAGTAGACCTGGTCGCCCGGGTTGAGCGAGGCCACGACGCCGCAGGTCGTGCCGGCCGCCGCGTGCGGGCCCGAGCGGATGTTCACGCCGCTGCGGGTGATGGTCTTCGGGTTGCTGCCGTCGGGGTCCTTGTTCGACCACGCGTGCGTGCAGCTGAGCAGGCCGGGCCCGCCGGAGGTCTCGGCCGTGGCCGCGGTCGGGGTCAGCGCCAGCACCGTGCCGGCCACCATGGCGGCGGCCAGCACGGCCGCGCTCTTCCTCGTCGACATGTGGGTTCTCTCCCTCGTGCTCGGAACGGTGGCCGTCGCGGTGCGCGGGACGGCCACGGTTCGCGGTGGGGGCGGCCGAGGGCTTGTCGGTCCGACGTGGACCCTCGGCGCCCGGACTCCGTGTGCGTCCAGGCTGCCTGGGTGCGCGCCCGCCCCTCAACGCGATTCGGTCTGGCCCGAACAACGGCGAACCGGGCGATCGCGCACAGTCCGCCCGTGCCGGTCAGCGCCGTCCGGAGGGCGCGTTGAGCACCGCGAGACCCGTGGGGGTGGCGACGTGGGCGGTCGTCCGGCGGTCCCGGTGGGTGTCGATCAGGCCCGCGTTGCGCAGGGTCGTGGCGTGTTCGCTGGCGCTGGCCGTGGCGATGCCGACGAGCGCGGCGAGCTGCCCGGTCGAGCAGCCCGGGTGACGGGCGATGGTGCTGAGCACCGCGGCCCGGGTGTGGCCGAGCACGGACCCGACGGGGTCGGCCGACGGCAGTGCCCGGCCGGTGCCGGACGGAAGGGCCGCGAACAGCGGCGTGGCCGCGCCCTCCTGGAGCCGGGCCACCGGATAGCTGAGCACGGGTTGCGGCACCGCGTCGAGGTCGACGATCGGGGCCTCCAGGGTGAACGCCGACGGCTGGAGCAGCATCCCCCGTCCGTCCAGGTGCGCGTCGGCGTCCAGGCCGGAGATCATCGCGATCTCCAGTACGGGCGCCCGCCAGCGGACCCGTCGCGGGTTGATGTGCGCGAGCACGGCCTCGAGGCCGCCGGTGAGCAGTTGGCGGGAGCGCACCGCGGCGTCGGCCGCCGCCATGGCCTGGACCTCCGGCCAGTGGGGGAGGAGGGCGTGGCCGGCCAGGTGCTCCAGGCTGTCGCACAACTGCCGCAGCAGCAGCGGGTCGTCGGGCAGCTTGTGGGCCCAGGCGGGCAGCGGCTGGTGCCGGGCGGTGTTTTCCAGGCTGGCCCATAGGCGGTCGCGGGGCGTGGAACGGATCCGGTCGATCAGCTCGGCGGGGGTCGGGGCGTTCGCGCCGCTCAGGAAGTCGGTGATCCGTCCGCGCGGGGGCATGAGGGCGAAGACCATCCGCGAGGCGGGGTGCAGGGCGGACAGGGTACGGCGGCGCCAGGCCCCGAGCCGTACCGGATGCGTGCGTTCCTGGAGCTGCCGGGCCGCGGTGCTCAGCTCGATGCAGGGCGCGGGTCTGTCGGAGACGCGGGTCCGGGCGAGGTCCTCCACGGTGAAGTGAATGCGTAACGGCACGTCATCGCCCTCTCCCGAAGCCTGACGGTCCATCCTCGCCGAGAGCGGGCACGTGGGCCAGGGGCAGGCTGCCGCACCGGCCGCCCTCGCCGGCCGGGCGCGCGGCACGAACGTCCCTGCGGCGGCCCGGCGGATCCAGCCGCAGCGCACGGGGCATCGAAGCGACCGGGCCGAAGCCGCGTAGCCCGAAACGGCGAGACCGGGGGCGGGGCGAGCGCGAGAAGTCGGACGGGCCGACTTCTCGCGCTGGGGAGGGGTTACCGCCGGTCCTCGTCGGTGTGGTGCTTCTCAACGGGCCTGCCCGGCGTCAGGTCACGGCCACGGGACACGTCCGTCCGGCCCGCAGTACGGGCGGACCACGGCGTCACTTCGGCGGGACCGGGCAGGCGATCCAGTCGACGCCGATGCCGTTGTCGCCGGCGAAGGCCGGGGGCAGCTTGGCCTGGTCGCTGAGGCGGACGCCAGCGGTGAACCCGGTGCGCTTGGCGGCGTAGATTCCGGGGACGCACAGCTCGGCGGTCTTGATGCCGCCCGCGACGGTGGCGACGAACGCGGGGCTCTCCGGCAGGTCCGACCGCTGCGTCGTGGCGTCGGTGAACAGGATCCTGTCGTCGTTGCCCTGGCGCCAGGTGTCGGGGGCGGTGCGGCCGCAGGCGAGGGTCGTGGTGGTCTCGGGGCAGGCGATCCAGTTGATCCGGAGCCCTCTGCTCTTCGCCGTCCCCGGCGAGAGGTTGCCCTGGTTGCTGAGCCGGACGGCGGCGGTGAAGCCCTTGACGCCGGGGTCGACGACCGCGACCGTGCTGAGGTCGGCCGTCAGTTGGTCGCCCACGACGGAGGCGACGATCACGGGTGTGGTGGTGAAGCCCGCGTGGCTGGTGTCCACGTCGACCAGGACGATCCGGGTCTCGGCCGTCTCCTGCCGCCAGGCGTCGGCGCCGGTCTGGCCGCAGGCGACGCCTTCGGCGCCCTGGGGGCAGGCGATCCAGTCCAGCCGGAACCCGTCCCGCTCCGCTTCCGCGACGTCCAGGTCGGACTGGTCGACCCAGCGCAGCCCGACCTGGAAGCCGTCCTTGGACGCCTGGTGGATGCCGGCGGCACCGAGGTTCGCCACGTACTTCTGGCCCGCGACGGAGACGACGTAGACGGGGGTCTGCGCGAAGCCCGCCTGGCTGGTGTCCACCGTGACGACGAGGGTGTTCGGGTCGCCGCCCTGGGCCCAGCCGGTCCCGCCCTCGCGGGCGACGACCTGGCCGCCGGCCGGGATGGGCGGCACCCGGGTGTCCACCGTGGCGGAGGACTGGGTGGAGGTGTTCGCGCGGGTCGGCGAGGAGACCTGGGCGGTGGCCGTGAGGGTGCCGCCCGCGGCGGCGCGCGAGACGGTGCCGCTGACGGTGATCTGCGCGCTGCCGCCCTTGGGGAGGTTCATTGGCTGCCGCAGCCCGTGTTCGGTGGAACCGGAGCCGCAGAGGCCGGGCGGTTCGCACGTCACCGTGACGTCGGAGAGGCCGCCGGGGAGCGTCCCGGTGACCTCCGCGTCGGGGACGTCGTTCGGGCCGTTGTTCTTCACCGTGATCGTGTAGCTGATCCTCTCGCCGACCTCGGCCTTGGCCGGGCCCCGCATGCTGAGCGGCAGGTCGGCGGGCAGCGTGACGTGGAGGTTCCTGATCGAGTGGGCCGCCCTGGCCCCGCCCGTGCTGGCCGAGAGGCCGAGCTTGAAGGTGGCGGGCATGGCGGCCTGACCCGGGGCCGTGGTGAGGTCGTAGCTGTCGATGAGGGGTTGGGCGTTGGGGTCGGAGCCGAAGGTGTGACGTACCGTCAACTTGCCTTGGATGATGGTTATCTGGACGTGGGCGCGCCGCTGCCAGTTCGCCCGGAAGCCGCCGGGCACCTTCACGCCGGTGAGCCAGCGGAACCCGTCCCTGAGGTTGCCGGAGCCGCGCACGCCGAGCATGTCGGGCGTCCGCCCCGGTCCGTCCGGGCCTGCCAGCTTGGAGGCGTAGTTCCCGTAGTTGTCGAAGCCGACGCCGACGTATCCCGCGGTGACCCCCGGTGTCGCCGTGCCGGAATTCTCGCCCATGCGGGAGTACCCGAGCGCCGCGCCGTAGGCGCCGGTGTCCGTGGTCTTCGTTCCGTCGATCAGGTACAGGCAGAATCCGTCGCCGAAGTAGCTGGCGGCAGTGCCCTCGCAGGCGTAGTCGAACTCGATGCTGACGCCGAGCTTGGAGGAGAACGGCTGGTCGAGGTAGGCGGTACCGGCCTTGTCCGTCTCGTCGGGCGTCAGTTGCAGACAGCCGTCCGATCCCGAGGTCGGCTTCGCGGTGCCGCGGAGCTTCCAGTGCGGGTTGACCGGTTGTCCGGTGGTGAACGACTCGTCGATCGGGAACGTGGCCTCGGAGGCGGTCGGGTCGGTGCGTACGGGTGCGGCCATGGCAACTCCCAGGGGGGATCTCGGTGATGAGGATGCCGGTGATCGGGGTGGACCCCCTGCGTCGGGCGGTGCCCGGCGGTGGCTGTCCAGGGGGCCGGAGGTCGTCCGAGGGATCAGGATCCCGGGGGCACCGTGCTCCACCCCTGGGCGCGGCTCCCGTCCTCGTACCAGACGCGCACTTCGCCGCTGAGGCCCCCGGTCAGGGCGAGGTCGTGGTTGGCCGAGGGAAGGATCTCGACCTTGCCGCCCTCCACGCTCCGCACCGTCCACTGCTGGTTCACGTCGTTCTTGTCGCAGGCCTTGAGCGTGACGGAGCCGTTGAGGTCGCCGCCCGGTGCGGTCAGGCAGGTGCCCGTCGCCTTGTTCTTGATGAGCTGCTTGCCGGTTGTGTCGCTCAGGTTCCACTGCTGGCGGTCGTCGTTGCTCCGGGGCGTGGCAGTGATGGCCTTGCCGTTGCTGTCGACGTCCAGGTTCCTGGCCGATTCGCGGGCCAGCGGCCAGACCCGGAGCTGGTACCAGGTCTCGGTCTGCTGGGACGGCAGGGTGGTCTGCGGGGTGGCTGCCATGGCCAGGCCGGGGGTGCCGGCCAGCAGCACGGCGGTGACGGCCGCGGTCGCGATGCGCTTGGCAGGAGACATGGGTGTCCCTCTCACGTGGGGTGTCCTTGTGGGTGTCCGAGAGGTGTGCGGGCTTCTCGGCGGATGGCGTCGGACGTCCTGTGGGTCGAGGAGCCGCGCCGGGGGGTCGTCCGGGGGGAGCGGATCGCTCACCGCCCCGGCCTGCGGGCCTGCGGGGCCCGGTGGGTACGGGGATGCTTCGTACTCACCCGACCAGGCTAGCCAGATGTCCGGCTGCCCGCAGCTCCGCGGGAAGGCGCAGGTCACGGGCGTGCCGTGGGCGTCGGGGAGCGGGGAGCGGGGGACGGGGGTCGTCCGGGGGATCGATTACTTCACGGACCGGATGGACCACTGCTGGATTTCCGCCGCCGTATAGGGCCGGAGAACGACCTGGTTGCTGCCGGCCTGCGCGCCCCCGGTGAGGGCGAGGGAACCGTGGGCCGGGGGTGAGATCTCGACCTGGCTGGACGTCACGTAACGCACGTCCCAGCGCTGGCTGGGGTTGTTCTTGTCGCAGGTCTGCACGGTGACGGGGTCCAGGGTGTCGTCCGGCGCGGTCAGGCACGTGCCCGTCGCCCTGTTCTTGATGACCGGCAGCCCGCCCTCGGTGCTCAGGCTCCACTGCTGGCGTTCGCTCGTGGGGTCGGGCGTGGACACGACGACTCTGCCGCTGCTGTCGACGTCCAGGTTCCTGGCCGGGAGGTTGGGCGGTGGCCAGACGCTGAACCGGCGCCATTCCTCGGTCTGGAGGGACGGCAGGGTGGTCTGCGGGGTGGCTGCCATGGCCAGGCCGGGGGTGCCGGCCAGCAGCACGGCGGTGATGGCCGCGGTCGCGATGCGCCTGGCGGGAGACATGGGTGTCACTCTCATGCGCTGTCCCTTGTGGGGTGTCCGAGAGGTGTGCGGGCTCTTCCGCGGATGACGCCGGAAGCCCTGCGGGCTGCCCGAGCGGGCGGATCGCTGACCGCCCGGGCCGGCGGGCCTGCGGGGCCCGGAATTGCTTCGCATCCGCCCGACCAGGCTAGCCAGATGCCCGGCCGCCCGCAGCTCCGCGGGGACGCGCAGGTCATCGGCGTGTGTGCGGGCGGGCGTGGTGTCGCTGCGGTCCGACCGTCCGGCTCTGCCGGACGCCCTGGCCGTCGTGTTCGGGGCGCTGTGGCGCGTGGCGGTGCCGGCCTCGGTGGCCGGGGTCGACCTGCGCATCGACGAACGCGACCGCCGCATCCTGATGTTGATGGCCGGTGGGGCCATGGACGATGCCGTCGCCCGCCGGCTGGGGCGGCGCACGGTGGTGCGCCGGGTGTCCGTCCTGCTGGCGCACCTGGGCGCCACCACCTGCTTCCAGGCTGGGGTCCGGGCGGCGCGGCGGCCTCCGGCGTGGTTCGCGCGAGTGGGAACCGGCCGCCGAATCGTTCGCTCGTCCCGGGGGAGCGGTCGTCCTTCCCGGGCGCCCCGCTTGCGGGCGGGATACGTTGTCTGTGTGCGAATCGGTTCTGCGGAGCCGATGCCCGGGACTGTCCCGCGGGTGCCGCGGCGCCGCGCCGGGGCAGCACAGCCGCGCCCTCTCTTCAACCGGCGGCCTTGCGCGCCGCACGGTGCCGGCCTCCACGACCGGCGCCCGGACGGGAACGCTCGCGCCTCGCCACCGGCCTCACGCGCCCGCTCGTCACTGCCGCACACCCAGTCTTCGAAGGAGACCAGCCATGTCGCCAGAACCGAATGCCGGCACCCCGGTTCGCCGCACCGTCGCCTACTACACGAGCCACTCCGACCCGCTCCCGCTGAAAGGAATCGCCACCGACCTCGACGTGGGAACGTTCCGGATCAAGCAGGACGGCACCATCATCCTGAACGACATTCCGCCCGCCGACCCCAAGAACGATGAGATGTGGAAGAACGTCGCCGCCCTGCAGAAGTCGGGCATCCGCGCCGAGGCGATGCTCGGCGGCTACGGCGAGGGCACCTTCTCCAAGCTGCACAAGGACTTTGAGAACACCTACCCGACGCTGCGCGACCTGCTCCGAACCCACAAGTTCGACGGGATCGACATCGACATCGAAGAGGAGTTCCCGCTGGCGGACACCGAGAAACTGATCAAACAGCTCCGTACCGACTTCGGCAGCACCTTCATCATCACCATGTCGCCGGTCGCTTCCGACCTCTCGGGCACGTCCTCCTTCTCCGGCCACTTCAAGTACACCGAGCTGGAGAAGGAACTGGGCGGCCAGATCAACTGGTACAACGCACAGTTCTACTGCGGCTGGGGCACCCTGGACGACACTGGCGACTACGAAGCGGTGGTGAACAACGGCTTCGATCCGTCCCGGGTCGTGGCCGGCACCCTCACCAACCCCAAGAACTGCGAGAGCGGTTACGTCCAGCCCGACACCTTGCACGCAACGCTCGGCAAACTGGTCGGCAAGTACCCGGCATTCGCCGGAGTGGCGGGCTGGGAGTACTTCAACGCCGTAAGCGCCACCACGAACCCCGACGACCACGCTTCCTGGTACGCCGCCGCCCAAGAGGCCACCCGCGCTTGACGTCGCACCGCGAGTCCGGATGCCCGCAGGCGAAGACCGCCGGAGTCTTCTTGATGTCTGTCCGTCCGGTTGCCACCTGGTGGCAACCGGACGCACGTCACAACAGGGCCGACGCAGTCCGATGCGGCACCGGTTGATGCCGACAGCGCTTCATGACGTTGCCCTCGATTCCGGGGGGCGGAGAGTGCGTTCGCGGCGTTGGTCCGGGCAGGCGGCAAGGGGGCGGTGGGCGTCGGGGCCGGATCGCGGGCGGCCGCACGGGTGGAGTCCTTGAGCCTGCCTTTGGCGTCCTGGTGGACGGCGAGATCGCCACCGACCACCGGCAGGCCCTGGCATGTGCGGTCGAAGCGGACGTGCGAGGCGCCGGTGGTGTCGAGGACGACGTCCTTGACCACGAGGGCCTGATCGGCGCCGAAGCCGAACACCCCGGCGTTGTGGGTGACGTTTGCGCGGGCCTGGGCGGCCACGGTGTCCCGCTTGCCGGGGGCGGCGGAGGCCGCGGTGGTGGGGATCGTGGGGGCGAGAGCGACGACCGCCATGGCCAGGGGCTTTCCCCGTGGCGATCGAACACCGCCCTCCGCCGTGTACCGGAAGGGTGGCGTGCCGGTGCGGGAGGGCGTGAGAAGTCGGACGGGCCGACTTCTCACGCGGAGGGGGCGGAGCGGGGCGTGGACGGGCCGGGGCGGGCGTCAGCTCCGGACGCGGTGGATCACGTGGGCTCCCGGGTGGGGTTGGCCCAGCTGATGCGGAGTTCGCGGTCGCCGAGGGGGAGGGCGAGGACGGGGGCGCCGGCGAGGTCGCGCAGGATGTCGCGCCGGGCGCAGGGGCCGGTGAGGCGGCGCTCCAGGGCGTAGTGCTGGAAGCGGGACATCGGGAGGTGGCAGACCGAGGCCCAGATCCGTTCGAGGGCGTCGGCGTTGAGGGTGTGGACGGTGGGCGGGCGGAGGTCCGGGACCTCCACGAGGATGTCGTGGTCGGCCCTCACGCGGTCAGCTCCGACCAGACGATCTTGCCGGTGTGCTCGCGCGGGGAGCAACCGGTGTGGGCGGAGAGGGACTTGACGAGGTGGAGGCCGCGCCCGGCCTCGCTGTCGAGGGTGAGCGCGCGCAGGACGGGCTCGCGGTTGCGCCGGGCGTCGTGCACCTCGATGCGCAGGCGGGCGGGGTCGAGGTCGAGCGAGAGGTAGATGCGGTGGCCGGGCGGCGTGCCGTGCACCAGGGCGTTGGTGACGAGCTCCGAGACGATCAGGAGCCCGGAGTCGCGGTAGAACTCCCCGCCCGGGGCGGAGGCGAGGAGGGAGGAGAGGAGGGAGCGCCCCTCGGAGGGCGCGCGGCGGCTGCGCGGCAGCCACGTGGTGGAGCAGTTGGAGGACATGGTGAATCCACCTTCCGGGCACGGAGTTTGAAGCCATGCGGAAGCCGGGCGGAGGCATGGTGATGCCCGGCAGTAGGCCGGTCATGGTCACTCAGGAGACCTGAAGCGCTACTCCCTGTAGCATGCTCTGCAATGGCTCCATTGCGCAAGCGCACTCTCGCGCAATTGCGTGGCGACGCAAGATTCTTGTGATCTCCGAGGGAGGTGGCAGACTGTGACCCGACGTCAACCAAGAGGGAGCGACGAGCGTGGACAGTCCAACCGTGCTGCGCCGTAGGCTCGGCTCCGAGCTGCGACGATTGCGCGAACGGACCGGGCGTCAGGCCAAGTCCGTTGCGGACGAACTCGGCTTCAGCGCAACGAAGGTGTCGCGGATCGAGTCAGGCCAGACGACCCTCAAGGAATCCGACGTTCGTGCGATGCTCGAACTGTATGGCGTCGGCGACGAGGCCGAGTTGCGGCAGTTCATCTCCCTGACCCGCCGCAGCACACAGCGCGGCTGGTGGCACGACTACGCGGACACGCTGCCGGACTGGTTCCAGACCTATGTGGGCCTTGAGGCCGATGCCGCACGGATTCGCTCCTATGAGACGGAGTTGATTCCGGGGCTCTTTCAGACCCCTGACTACTCCCGCGCGATCTTCCGCGCCTCCCTGGTGGGGCAGGGTGGCGACATAGAAGGCACTGTCGATCGACGGTCGCAGCTCAGGATGCAGCGGCAGGAAGTCCTGCGTCGAACGGACCCGCCCGTCATCCACGCGGTTCTCAGCGAAGCGGCGCTGAGCCGGCCTATCGGTGGCCCAAGGGTGATGCGTGACCAGGTCCTGCATCTCCTGAAACTCGCTGAGCAGCCGAACCTCTCCATTCGGGTGCTGCCGTTCAGTGCCGGTGCACACGCTGCGATGAGTATGTCGTTCCACATTCTCTCGTTCTCGGACGTGCCCGGTCACCTCGTCTACGTCGAAGCGCTGACCAGCAGTCTCTATCTGGAGAGGGAAGCTGACATCGCGCGGCACGAATTCGTCTTCGACCGGCTGACCGAGGTGGCGATGAGCCCGCAGGAGTCCGCTACTTGGATGACTCGGCTACTGAAGGAGAACTATCGCAATGACAGCTGACCTGACATGGCGCAAGAGCAGCTACAGCGGCGGCGAAGGTGGCAACTGCATTGAGGTCGCCGGCGGGCTCTTGGACTCCATCCCCGTCCGTGACAGCAAGGACCCTCACGGCCCGGCCCTCGCTTTCACTCCCGAGGCCTGGCGAGCCTTCATTGCCGGCATCCAGGCCAACGGCCTCCCGATCAACCCCTGAATCGCTCCCCATCGGGCGGCCCCGCGCACCACGCGGGGCCGCCCGGCGTGTGAGGTGTGCCTGTTCAACCCGAGAGGGATATCTCCTGGTTGAGGAACGTCGCAGAGGAGTACGGCATATGAGAGATCGGCCCGACGAGACCGTCTGGCGCAAGAGCACATACAGCAACAGCGACGGCGACTGCGTCGACGTGGCCGACGGTGTCACTCGCATCGTTCCGGTTCGGGACAGCAAGGATCCTGAGGGTCCGGCCCTCGTCTTCACTCCCGAGGCGTGGCGGTCTTTCGTTGCCAGCGTCCGGGTGGGCGACTTCCCGGCCGCCAACTGACCCAGTACCGTGGGCTGCCCCGCGTCGGGCGGGGCAGCCCATCATGGGCTGAGGGCTTCGGGAGGTCATCCGCATGACAGCTGACCTGGCATGGCGCAAGAGCAGCTACAGCAACCCGAACGACAACTGTGTCGAAGTGGTCCAGAGCATCACTGACTTCGTTCCGGTCCGTGACAGCAAGGACCCTCACGGTCCGGGCCTCACCTTCGTTCCCGATGCGTGGCGATCGTTCGTTGCCGGCATCCGGGCGGGTGACTTTCCGATCAACCCCTGATGTGCTCCCCACCGGGCGGCCCCGCGCACCACACGGGGCCGCCCGGCTTGCCAGGTCAGGTCTCCGTCCGCTCGCCCATGTCGCGGATCAATCCGAGATTGCTCGCGATGAAAACGTCACCGACTTGTGGCCTCATCAGGGCGGCCAGTGGCGGGTGTCTCCTGGCTGAGGAACGTCGCAGAGGAGTCTGGTACATGAGAGATCGACCTTACAAGACCGTCTGGCGCAAGAGCACATGCAGCAACGGCCAAGGGGATTGCATAGAAGTAGCCGAGGGCGTCACAGGCATCGTTCCGGTCCGTGACAGCAAAGATTCTCACGGCCCGGCTCTCGTCTTCAGTGCCGAGGCGTGGTGCTCCTTCGTCGTCGGCATCCGGGCCGACGATTTTCCGGTCGGCCCCTGAAGCCTTCCGGGCGGCCCCGTGCGTGGTGCGGGGCCGCCCGGTGTCACTGGCCGTTGGCGTGCTGGTGCGCGAGAAGTCGGCCCGTCCGACTTCTCGCGCTGGATGGCGAGCGCAGCCATCGATGAGGTCGCGCGCCTGGTCGCCACAGCCCTTCCGGCTGGGGGCGTACGGCACGCGAGAGGTCGAGCCGCCTCACGGCTCGGCCCAACTACGCTGAACTGACGCTGACTTGACCTCTCCCTGCCTACCATCGAGCCGTGCTGACGCGATGGGGGAGCCAGGTGCGCCGGAATCCGGTGCTGGGGGCGGTCGGGGCTGCGGTCCTGTGGCAGGCGACGATCGTGGTGGTGGCGAAGGCGCTGCCGCCGTTGGAGCCCGGGTGGTTCCCGCAGCTGGGGCCGACCGTGGTCAACCTGGCGGGCGCGGCGGTGGTGTTGGCGGTGCTCCGGGCCTGGGGGCTGTTGGCCACCAGCGGGGTGACGAGCCGTGGGGTGATGGCGCGCTGGCTGGTGCTGCTGCCGGTGGTGGTGCTGGCCGGGCTGGCGGCGCTGCCCGGGATCGAGGGCGGCACGGCGACCCTGGTGGGCGGGGTGGTGCTGATGCTCGCCATCGGGGTCAGCGAGGAACTGGGCAGCCGGGCACTGGTGCTGGAGGTCGCTCGGCCACTCGGCCCGGTCCGTGCGGCGGTGCTGACCGCGGTGCTGTTCGGCGTCGGGCACCTCGGCAACTGGCTGTTCTTCAACGCTCCCCTGGACAACACGCTGTGGCAGGTGGTGGAGGCCGGTGCGTTCGGCTTCTGCCTGTGCGGCGCGCGCCTGTACATCGGGAGCATCTGGCCGCTGGTCCTGGTGCACGCGCTGTCCGACTACCTGGAGATCTACTCGCCCGGGAAGACGGCCGACTGGCTCCAGGCACTGGACGTGGCCGTCGACCTGGGGCTGGGACTGGTCCTGCTGCTCCGAGCCGCTGCGGCTCCCGCTCCCGTTCCTCCTCCTGCCTCTCCTCCGGCAGTCAGCCCTCCGGCCCCGTCCTGAAGCGCTCCGCCGCCCGGCGCCGCGAGCGATTCGTTCAAGACCCCGCCCCAACTGCCCGCCCACACTGGCCGCATGACACCGACCGACACCTTCACCCCCGCCGCCGGACGCTTCGCCCTGGGCCTCTACGACCCGATCGTCTCCCTCACCCGCGAACGCCTCTGGCGCAGCCTGGTGGCCATGCACGTCGCCCCCCGCCCCGACGACGTCATCGTCGACGTCGGCTGCGGCACCGGCTCCCTCGCCGTCCTCCTCGGCCGCACCGAACCCCGGGCCACCGTCATCGGCGTCGACCCCGACCCCGCCGTGCTGCGCCTGGCCCGCCGCAAGGCCGCCGCGGCCGGCGCCGCCCCCGACTTCCGCACCGGCATGGGCGACGCCGTCGCCGATCTCGTCGGTGACGAAACCGCCGACACCGTCGTCTCCAGCCTCGTCCTCCACCAGTGCCCCCTCCCCGCGAAGCAGGCGATCCTCGCCGCCATGCACCGCACCCTGCGCCCCGGCGGCAAGCTGGTGATCGCCGATTTCGGCAGGCAGCGCACGGCGGCCATGCGCCTGGCCTTCCGGATCGTCCAGTTCGCCGACGGCAAGGAGGACACCCAGCCCAACGCCGACGGCATCCTGCCCCGGCTGATCGCCGAGGCGGGCTTCGAGGGCGTGCGCGAGACGGAGACCGTCGCGACGGTGACCGGTTCGCTGTCCCTCTACACCGCGCGCCGCGCCGCCTGAGCGGCCGAGGCCAAAGCTGAGGCCGAGACCGAGGCGGAGGCCGAGGCCGCGTCCCCGGCGCCGCGCAGGGCGGGCAGTACCTGAGTGGGCGTCAGACCGGTCGACTCCCGCATCCAGCGGGTGAAGTGGGCCTGGTCGGCGAACCCGCCCGCGAACGCCGCCTCGGCCGGCGAGCACCCCGCACCGAGCGCCAGCGCCGCCCTGGACAGCCGCTGCCAGCTGCGCCAGCGCGCCAGCGGAACCCCCAACTGCCGCTGCGCCAGGGCCCGCAGGCGCTGCGGGGACAGTCCGACGCGCGCGGCGAGGCCCTCCAGCGGCACCTGGTCGTCGGCCAGTGCGGCCAGTGCGGCGCGCAGCCGCGGGTCCAGCCCGGTGGCGGGCAGCCCGCCGTGCGACCGTACGTCCCGCTCGGTCAGGCCGTGCCACCGCGGGGTGACGGTGACGCCCTCGCCGCACTGCTGCCGCAACCGGTCGGCGAGAGCGCAGTGCGGGTCGACGAAGAAGACCAGCACCTCCCGGGCCGGGGCCATCCGGTGGCGCACCATCGGCGGCACCACGATCGCGGGCCCGCGGTGGCGCCGGCCGTCCGCGTCGTCGATCGTCACCCCGCGGGCCACCCCGCGGGCCGCTTCACCTGCCGTTTCGCCGGCCGCTTCACCGGCCACCGCGACGGCGATCTGGAAGGTGGCGTGGCGGTGGAAGGTGCTGTCCGCCAGCGGTCCCCGGTACAGCGCGTACCCGGGGCCGACAGCGAACCGCGGCCGGGCCGGCCGGCAGGCGCCCGATTCTTGTCCGTCCACGTTCCAACCGTAGGCGCCGCCGAAAGGCCGCGTGCCCGATTCACCGCCCCGCCCCTCGGCTCGAAGGACCCCGTGTTCGAATCGATGTGTCGACACTGTGTCATCACCGCAGACCAGTGGCCCATTGCGGTTCGATCACGGCGTGTCCGATTCATCGAACATTGGGTGAGAGTGTGGTGATTGAATGTTTTGGCAGTGGTGTCGACGGGCTCTCATAATTCCTGCCGACACGCGTGACGGAATGCCCGGAGAACCCGCATGGGGGAGGGGTTCCCGCGAGGGGCCCGCGCGTGAGATTCCGCAATCTTCCTGGGGGATTCCCTTGCCCGAGTCCGACAACGAGAGCGCAGCCGCCGGACCTCCGGCGCCGGCCGCCGAACCGGCAGCCCCGCCCGCGCCGCCCGTCCTGCCCGCCCCCGTCGCGCCGGCCACGCCGCCAGCCGAACC
>NZ_MSJQ01000226.1 GCF_014596515.1 Streptomyces sp. CBMA156 | reverse complement strand
GTCGAGGCGCCGTGCGCCAGCGCCCGGTTGAGGCCGCCGCCGGGCTCGTCGGCGACCACCAGCGCGCCGAGCGCGGCCAGCCGGGCGCCGGCCGCGATGTCGGGGGTGACCACCAGGACCCGGTCGACGCCCGGGGTGTCCAGCGCGGCGCAGACGGTGTCCAGCGCGAAGGACAGTGCCAGGTCCGCCCGGTGCGGACCGGCGTACGGGGCCAGTCTGCTCTTCGCCAGGGCGAGCGGCTTGAGCGGCAGCACCAGCGACCAGCCGGCGGTGGGTGCGGCGGGCGGGACTGGCCTGCTGGGGCGTACGGTGTCCTGGGTCATCGGCGTCATTGTGGCGCCGGTCCAGGAGCCCTCGCCAGGCCGTCCGAGCTGTGCGGACGTGCGTTTGATCACGCCCGCCGGGCGGGTTGGCGCGGTTGCTCGACAGCCGGTGATCGGGCGGGCGACACTGTTCCGCACCCATGGCCCGGGCACCGGAGGAAACGGCGCGCGGCACCGGGACGCCATGACCGCGGCACCGTGTGCCGCATCGGATGAGAAGGAGCTGGGGTGGCCCGCCGCTCGTACGCCAAGTTCGGCAACGCCGACTACGGCATCTGGTACCGCTTCGCGGCCGTGCTGGTGAAACCGGTGACGACCGCCCTGGTGAAGCCCGACTGGCGGGGCTGGGAGCACGTTCCGAGGAACGGCGGCTTCATCGCCGCGGTGAACCACAACTCGATCATCGACCCGGTGATCTACGCGCACTGGCAGTACAACAGCGGGCGGCCGCCGCGCATTCTCGGCAAGTCCTCGCTGTTCTCGATCCCCTTCATCGGATTCATGCTGCGCAAGACCGGCCAGATTCCGGTGTTCC
This sequence comes from Streptomyces sp. CBMA156, assembly GCF_014596515.1. Lineage (GTDB taxonomy): Bacteria > Actinomycetota > Actinomycetes > Streptomycetales > Streptomycetaceae > Kitasatospora. Next base: position 22,353 of record NZ_MSJQ01000226.1, on the reverse strand, counting down.
GCGAGTCCACCGACGCCGCGCAGGCGTTCCGGTCCGCGATCGACGCGGTCAACGGCGGTCAGTGCGTGCAGTTCTACCCGGAGGGAACGCTCACCCGGGACCCGGACCTGTGGCCGATGACCGGCAAGAGCGGGGTCGCCAGGGTCGCGCTGATGACCGGCGCGCCGGTCATCCCGGTCGCCCACTGGGGCGCCCACGAGATCATCCCGCCGTACGGCCGGGCCGGCGTCGGGAAGGGCAGGTTCAACCTGTTCCCGCGGCACCGGGTCACCGTCACGGCCGGGCCCCCGGTGGACCTGAGCAGGTACCAGGGCCAGGAGCTCACCGCCCAGGTGCTCGCCGACGCGACCGAGGACATCATGACGGCGATCACCGCGGTGCTGGCCGAGGTGCGGGGCGAGGAGCCGCCGGCCGAGCGCTACGACATGCGCAGGGCGGCCAGGGAACGGGCCGCGGCCGCGCTGGCCGAGCGCCGGCGCGCCAAGGGCGAGCGGGGCACCGACGCGGGGGAGGCCGGAAAGTGACTCGTTGCGCCGTGATGGGAACCGGCTCCTGGGGCACCGCGTTCGCGCTGGTGCTCGCCGACGCGGGCTGCGAGGTCGTGCTCTGGGCCCGCCGCCAGGAGCTGGTGGACGCCGTCAACTCCACCCACGAGAACCCGGACTACCTGCCGGGCGTCCGGCTGCCCGACACCGTGCGGGCCACCACCGACGCCGCCGAGGCGCTGGCCGGCGCCGACTTCGCGGTGCTGGTGGTGCCCTCGCAGACGCTGCGCGACAACCTGGCCGCGTGGACGCCGCTGATCGAGCCGCAGACCGTGCTGGTGAGCCTGATGAAGGGCATCGAACTCGGCACCGCCAAGCGGATGAGCGAGGTGATCGACGAGGTCACCGGCGTCGGCGCCGAGCGTGTCGCGGTGGTCAGCGGCCCGAACCTGGCCAAGGAGATCGCCAACCGGCAGCCCGCGGCCAGCGTGGTCGCCTGCACCGACGAGGCGGTCGCCAAGCGGCTCCAGGCGGCCTGCCACACGCCGTACTTCCGGCCGTACACCAACACCGACGTGGTGGGCTGCGAACTCGGCGGCGCGGTCAAGAACGTGATCGGCCTGGCGGTCGGCATGGCGGCCGGCATGGGGCTCGGCGACAACACCAAGGCGACCCTGATCACCCGTGGGCTGGCCGAGACCACCAGGCTCGGCGAGGTGCTGGGCGCCGACCCGCACACGTTCGCGGGACTCGCCGGGATGGGCGACCTGGTGGCCACCTGCTCCTCCCCGCTGTCGCGCAACAACACCTTCGGCATGAACCTGGGCCGGGGCATGTCGCTCGCGGAGACCATCGCGGCCACCCGGCAGACCGCCGAGGGCGTCAAGTCCTGCGAGTCGGTGCTGGACCTGGCCCGGCGCAACGGGGTCGACATGCCGATCGTCGAGGCCGTGGTGGACGTGGTGCACAACGGGCGGCCGACCCAGGAGGTGCTGCGGGCGCTGATGTCGCGTTCGGCGAAGGCGGAGCGGCGCTGAGTCCCGCGGCACGCCGGGAGTCCGGCGGCGCACCGGGCTCCCGTCGGCGCCGCTGACTCACCGGAAACACCTCGCACGGTAGTCTCAAACCCGATATGAGCATCGAACAGTCCTCCCCGAACCGGCCCGACAGGAAGCCGCGCGTCGCGCTGGTCTTCGGCGGGCGCAGCTCCGAGCACGCGATCTCGGTCTCCACCGCGGGCAGTGTGCTCAGGGCGATCGACCGCGACAAGTACGACGTGCTGCCGATCGGCATCACCCACGAGGGCCGCTGGGCGCTGACCAGTGACGAGCCGGCCCGGATGGCCATCACCGACGGGAAGCTGCCGGACGTGGCGCACGTCGCCGAGGGCGTCGACGGCCAGGTCGCGCTGCCGATCTCGCCGGGCAGCCGCGAGGTGCTGCTGAGCGAGCCGGGCAGCGCGCCCAAGGCCCTCGGCGAGGTCGACGTGGTGTTCCCGCTGCTGCACGGCCCGTGGGGCGAGGACGGCACCATCCAGGGCCTGCTGGAGCTCTCCGGCGTCCCGTACGTCGGCAACGGCGTGCTGGCCAGCGCGGCCGGGATGGACAAGGAGTTCGCCAAGCGGCTCCTGGCCTCGCACGGGCTGGACGTCGGCCGCTACACCGTCGTGCGGCCGCGCGAGTGGGAGTCCGAGGCGGGCCGCGCGGCGGTGCGCGAGCGGGCCGCCGGGCTGGGCCTGCCGCTGTTCGTGAAGCCCTGCCGGGCCGGCTCCAGCATCGGCATCACCAAGGTGAAGGACCTGGCCGACCTCGACGCCGCGATCGAGGAGGCCCGCCGGCACGACCCCAAGCTGATCATCGAGGCGGGCGTGACCGGCCGCGAGATCGAGTGCGGCGTGCTGGAGTTCGAGGACGGTCCGCGGGCCAGCGTGGCCGGCGAGATCCTGGTCGGCGAGGGCTTCGACTTCTACGACTTCGAGGCCAAGTACATCGACTCCTCGGACGTGCGGATCCCGGCCGACCTCACCGCCGGGGAGCTCGCCGAGATCCGCCGTCAGGCGGTGGCGGCCTTCGAGGCGCTCGGCTGCGAGGGCCTGGCCCGGGTGGACTTCTTCCTGCTGGAGGACGGCACCTGGATGATCAACGAGGTCAACACCATGCCCGGCTTCACCCCGATCTCGGCCTTCCCGAAGATGTGGGAGGCCAGCGGGGTCTCGTACCCGGAGCTGATCGACCGGCTGCTCGGGGCGGCGCTGCGGCGTTCGACCGGACTGCGCTAGGTCCCGGAGCGGTCGGCCCCTGAGCATCCGGGGGCGGGCCGGGAGGAACCTCCCGGCCCGCCCCCGGTTCCGTTCCGTCCGGTGCGTTCATCCGTCCGGTGCGTTCCGCTGCCCGGCTCAGCCGGGGACGTGCACCCTGACCACGCCGCTCAGGGCGGCCGCCGGGTCGAAGGGGTTCTGCGCGGCGCCGGCCGGGACGGTCACCTCGACGTAGGCGGCGCGCATGGTGGACACGAAGCGGTAGCCGCCGTCGGCGAGCTTCTGCGACCACCAGGTGACGTCGTCGACGCTCGGGGACCAGTCCGCGGCGTGGTCGCCGTCCAGTTCCTCCGGCCGGTCGATGCCGCAGCGCAGCACCGTCCGGGGCGAGGAGCCCCAGGCGGCCACGTACGGGGAGGCGGGGGACGGGTCCTTGCGGGCGTGCCCGAGCAGTTCGGCGGGCAGCGCGGCGGCGAGTGAACGGCAGTACCCGGCCGCCCTGCCGCCCGGCTGCGGGACCTCGACCCCCGGTTCGGCCGGACCCCGGCTGCCGACCAGCACCACGACCGCGCAGGTGAGGGCGACCGGCAGGGCCAGCCAGCGGACCGGGGCCGGCAGGGCGGTCAGCGCCTCGGGGACGCGCAGTTCTCTGGCCACCCGCCGATGGTATCCGGGGCTTACAGGTGCACCACGGGACAGGTGAGGGTGCGGGTGATGCCCTCGACCTTCTGGACCCGGGCCACCACCATGCGGCCCAGCTCGTCGACGGTTTCCGCCTCGGCCTTGACGATCACGTCGTAAGGACCGGTGACGTCCTCGGCGGTGAGCACGCCGGGGATCTCGGAGATGGTCTCGGCCACGGAGGTGGCCTTCCCAACCTCGGTCTGGATCAGGATGTATGCCTGTACCACGGGGACCTCCCGGCGGCCGGTTAGGGGGATAGCCGCCGTGAGCGCCAGGTCGGGCGGGAAGGGTGGAGTGGGCTCACCGGCAGTCTGATCACCACGCTACCCCGCGGCGGGCCGGGGAGGGGAGACCCCGAGGCCCCGGAAGGGCGTACGCTGCGCGCGGGGGAGCGCGACGGGGACCGAATCGGATGGCGGCGCCATCCGGAAGGAAAGGCGAGAGGACGGCAGATGCAGGGGACCGTGGGCGAACTCGGAGAGTTCGGCCTCATCAGGGAGCTGACCGCCAGGGTGCCGCTCACCGATGCGGTCGACCTCGGCCCGGGCGACGACGCCGCGGTGGTGCGGGCTCCGGACGGCCGGGTGGTGGCGACCACGGACGTCCTGATCGAGAACCGGCACTTCCGCCGGGACTGGTCCACCGCCTACGACGTGGGCCGCAAGGCCGCCGCCCAGAACCTCGCCGACGTGGCCGCGATGGGGGCGGTGCCGACCGCCATCCTGCTCGGTCTGGTCGCCCCCGCCGACCTGCCGACCACCTGGGCCACCGAGCTGATGGACGGGCTGCGCGACGAGTGCCAGGTGGCCGGGGCGACGGTGGTCGGCGGCGACGTGGTGCGCGGCGACACCGTCACGCTGGCCATCACGGCGCTCGGGAACCTCCAGGGGCGCGCACCGGTGACGCGCGCCGGTGCCCAGGTCGGCGACGTGGTCGCGGTGACCGGCTGGCTCGGCTGGTCGGCCGCCGGGCTGACCGTGCTCCAGCGCGGCTTCCGCTCCCCGCGCGCCTTCGTCGAGGCGCACCGCCGGCCCGAACCGCCGTACCACGCGGGCCCGGCGGGGGCCGAGTTGGGCGCGACCTCGATGATCGACGTGAGCGACGGGCTGGTCGCCGACCTCGGCCACGTGGCCCGGGCCAGCGAGGTGGACATCGACCTGAAGGCCGCCGACTTCGACGTCCCGGCGCAGATGGCCGACATCGGCCAGGCGGTCGGGGTGGACCCGCTGGTCTGGGTGCTCTCCGGCGGCGAGGACCACGCGATCGTGGCCACGTTCCCGCGCGGGGTCCAACTCCCGGCCCGCTGGCGGGTGGTGGGCGAGGTGACCGGCCGCCCGAGGGGCAGCCGCGGCGGCCGGGTGACGGTCGACGGCGCACCCTGGGACCGGGTCGGCGGCTGGGACCACTTCGCCGAGTAGGGCGCCGTCCGCGCCGATCCCCGTGCGGGGGGCGGCGCGTGACGCTCCGGTGCGCGGGGGCGGGCATCGCGGGTGCGTTGTGCGTAGGCTTGCGGCAGCCCAGCCCGCCGGTCCGGCGCGGGTGGTCCGAACCACGGCGAGCGGGAGCACACCAGACATGCGCATCGGTGTCCTGACCAGCGGCGGCGACTGCCCCGGCCTCAACGCGGTGATCCGCTCGGTGGTGCACCGGGGAACCGACGTCCACGGTGACGAGATCGTCGGCATCCTGGACGGCTTCCTCGGGCTGATCGAGGGCCGCACCCGGAACGTCTCGCACGACGACGTCACCGGCCTGCTCACCCTCGGCGGCACCATCCTCGGCTCGGCCCGGGTGCGGCGGGACCGGATCGCCTGGGCGGTGGAGAACGCCAAGTCGCTGGCCAGGGAGATCGGCATCGACGCGCTGATCGCGATCGGCGGCGAGGGGACGCTGACCGCCGCCAAGCTGTTCAGCGAGGCCGGGCTGCCGGTGGTCGGGGTGCCGAAGACCATCGACAACGACATCGACGCCACCGACGTGACCTTCGGCTTCGACACCGCGGTGCACGTCGCGACCGAGGCGATCGACCGGCTGAAGACCACCGCCGAGTCCCACCAGCGCGTCATGGTCGTCGAGTTGATGGGCCGGCACACCGGCTGGATCACCCTCACCGCGGGCATGGCGGGCGGTGCGCACGGCATCCTGATCCCGGAGAAGCCCTTCGACATCGAGGCGGTGGCCCGGATAATCGAGGACCGCTTCGCGCGCGGCAAGAAGTTCGCCATCATCGCGGTCGCGGAGGGCGCCTCCCCGCTGCCCGGCACCATGCGCTTCGACCACGGCGAGGTCGACCAGTACGGCCACCGGACGTTCGGCGGGATCGGCAACCGGCTCGCCCACGAGCTGGAGAACCTGCTCGGCAAGGAGGCCCGCCCGGTCATCCTCGGCCACGTCCAGCGCGGCGGCACCCCGACCGCCAGGGACCGGGTGCTCGCCACCCGGTTCGGCTGGCACGCGGTGGAGGCCGTCCACCAGGGGGCGTTCGGACACTTCACCGCGCTGCGCAGGACCGGCATCGAAATGCTGCCGATCGGCGACGCGGTGACCCGGCTGAAGACGGTGCCCGAGGACCGCTGGGCGGAGTCCGAGGCGGTGCTCTGACACCGCGCGGGTAGGTTGGGGCCCATGGTTTCGACTGCATCCCCCCGCGTGGCACCCCCTCGCGAGGCGCCTCCCCGCGTGCTCACCGTGGCCGGCTCCGACTCCGGCGGCGGCGCCGGCATCCAGGCCGACCTCAAGGCGATGCTCGCCCTCGGCGTCCACGGCATGAGCGTGATCACCGCCGTCACCGCGCAGAACTCGCTCGGCGTCCAGGGCTACTGGGAACTGCCCGCCGAAGCCGTCCGGGCGCAGTTCCGCAGTGTGGTGGACGACATCGGGGTGCAGGCCGTGAAGACCGGCATGCTCGCCTCGGTCGAACTGGTCGAGACCGTCGCCGGGCTGCTGGCCGGGGTGGACGCCCCGGTGGTGGTCGACCCGGTCGGGGTGTCCAAGCACGGGGACGCCCTGCTGGTCGCCGAGGCCGTCGCCACCGTCCGCGAGAAGCTGCTGCCGGTCGCCACCCTGGCCACCCCCAACCTGCACGAGGTGACCCAGCTCACCGGACTGGCCGTCGAGGACGAGTCGCAGATGATGGACGCCGCCAAGGCGCTGGTCGACCTCGGGCCGCGCTGGGCGCTGGTCAAGGGCGGCCACCTGGCGGGCGAGGCGGCCGACCTGCTGTACGGCGGGCCGGACGAGGTGCACTGGTTCCGGGCGCCGCGCTACGACAACCGGCACACCCACGGCACCGGCTGCACCCTGGCCAGCGCGATCGCGGCGGGTCTGGCCAAGGGCGAGCCGCTGCCGCAGGCGGTGGCCTCGGCCAAGGAGTACATCACCGGCGCGATCGCCGGGGGCTTCGCCCTGGGCGCCGGCATCGGGCCGGTCGACCACGCCTGGCGCTGGCGCTGAGCGTCGGCGCCGAACGGCCCGGAAAACAGTGGTGGGCGGGCTCCTCGGAGGAGCCCGCCCACCACGGTCACGGCCGGAAATCGGCGTGGCCGGTCACGGAAACAGTGAAGCCGGCCCATCCGAGGATGAACCGGCTCACTGGAGGACCGGCATGCCGGTCTGCGCGTCAGCGCGAGACCTTACCGGCCTTGATGCACGAGGTGCAGACGTTGAGCCGCTTCGGCGTCCGCCCAATCACAGCGCGCACCGTCTGAATGTTGGGGTTCCAACGACGGGGGGTACGGCGGTGAGAGTGGGAGATGCTGTTGCCGAAGCCCGGCCCCTTGCCGCAGACGTCGCAGTTGGCAGCCACAGGAGTCACTCCAAGACTTCAGATCAGATACTTTCGAAAACCCCACTCACCCACCAGAACACTCGCGTGAACCGGGTCGGACAAGGGGGTGAGCCTGGACGGTTCCAGGCAACCGGAAGAGCATACAACGCTTGCTTCCGTCCCACGAAACTACCATGACCGGCCGGCTGATCGCTCCGGTCGCCGGACCGGACGCCCCTCCCCGGCCCCCGATAACCTGCCGGTATCACCCCTCGCCGCCGGCCCGGACGAGCGCTGCCCCCCCGGCACGCGCCGTCCCTCGGCCCGGCACGGCGTCCCGTTCCGGAGGAGACCTGGTGCTGCACACGCTCGACGCCCCGGCCGTGCGCACCTGGTGCCAGCTCGCGCTGCGCGCGCTCGGCCAGGCCCGCGAGGAGATCGACGCGCTCAACGTCTATCCCGTCCCGGACGGCGACACCGGCACCAACCTCTACCTGACCGTCGAGTCCGCCGCCGCCGAGGTGGAGAGCCGGTTCGCCGACCCCGGCGCCGGCCCGGCCCCCGGCCTGGCCGACACGGTCCGGGCGATGGCCCGCGGCGCGCTGGTCGGCGCCCGCGGCAACTCCGGGGTGATCCTCGCCCAGTGGCTGCGCGGCACCGCCGAGACCCTGGCCGACGGCGGCGGCGCCGACCAGCTGCGGGCCGCCCTGCAACGGGCCGCCGACTCCGCCTACCAGGCCGTCGCCGAGCCCGTCGAGGGCACCCTGCTGACCGTCGCCCGGGTCGCCGCCCGGGAGGCCGTCCGGGCCGGGGGCGGGCTCGCCCAGGTCGCCGACACCGCCTACCGGGCCGCCAGGGACGCGCTGCGGCACACCCCCGAGCAGCTCGCCGTGCTGGCCGAGAACGGGGTGGTGGACGCCGGCGGGCGCGGCCTGGTGGCCGTGCTCGGCGCGCTCGCCGACGCCGTCGCAGGGCAGCAGCCGATGGGGCCGGTCGCGCTGCGCGGGGACGTCCGGGCTGCGGAGAGCTGTGAGACGCGCCGCAGGCCGCCCGGCCCCGGCCACCCCGCCTTCGAGGTCATCTACCTGCTGGACGCCCCCGACGGAGCGCTGCCCGCGCTGCGCAGGCGGCTCGGCACGCTCGGCGACTCGCTGGTGATCGGCGGCGGCGACGGCCTGTGGAACGTGCACGTCCACGTGGACGACGCGGGCGCCGCCGTGGAGGCCGGGGTCGAGGCCGGGCGTCCGCACCAGATCCGGATCACCCACTTCGCCGAGGCCGCCGCCCGGGCCGGCACCGCCGCCGAGCCCGGCGAGCGCGAGGACCGGGCCCGCGCGGTGCTCTCGGTGGTGTCCGGCGAGGGCCTGGCCGAGCTCTGCGAGCAGGCCGGCGCCGTCGTCCTGCACGCCGACCCGGACCGCCCGCCGGCCAGCGCCGAACTCGCCGCCGCGGTGCGCCGCTCCACCGCCCGCGAGGTCGTCCTGCTGCTCAACGATCCCGAACTGCGCGCCGCCGCCGGCGCCGCCGCCGACCAGCTGCGCGAGGAGGGGATACGGATCGCCGTGCTGCCCACCCGCTCCCCGGTGCAGGGGCTGGCGGCGCTCGCGGTGCACGAGGGCGGCCGCCGCTTCGACGAGGACGTGGTCGCCATGACCTCCGCCGCCGGGGCCACCAGGTACGCCGAACTCGCCGTCGCCGAGGGGGAGTCCTGGACGATGGCCGGGGTCTGCCAGGCCGGGGACGTGCTCGGGCTGATCGACGGCGACGTCGCGGTGATCGGCACCGGGCTGGCCGAGGTCGGCGAGAGCGTGCTGGACCGGATGCTCGGGGCCGGCGGCGAACTCGTCACGCTGGTCCTCGGCGAGGGCACCGACGAGGCGCTCGCCGAACGGCTGGTCGCCCACGTCCGGCACCGGCGGCCCGAGGTGGACGCGGTGGTCTTCCACGGCGGGCAGGAACCGGCGCCGCTGCTCATCGGGGTGGAGTAGCACCCGGTTCGTCGGTGCCTTGGTGTAGACAGGGGCCTGATGGGCGCTCTCGATGAACCACTGACCAAGCTCGTCGGCGACCGCACCGCGAAGGTGCTCGCCGACAGCCTCAAGCTGCGCACGGTCGGGGACCTGCTGCACCACTATCCGCGCCGCTACGTCGAGCGCGGCCAGCTCACCAGCCTGGACGAGCTGGAGATCGACGAGCACGTCACCGTGCTGGCCCGGATCGAGAAGGTCACCCTGATCCCGTTCCGCGGCCGCAAGGGCGACCGGCTGGAGGTCGTCGTCACCGACGGCCGCAGCCGGCTCTCGCTGGTCTTCTTCAACCAGGGCTGGCGGCAGAAGGAGCTCAAGGCGGGTGCCCAGGGCCTGTTCGCGGGCAAGGTCGGGGTGTTCAACCGCAGCCGCCAGCTGGTCTCGCCCGACTACCAGCTGCTCGACGAGGACACGGGCTCCGACGCGGCCGAACAGTTCGCCGGCCGGCTCATCCCGGTGTACGGCGCCAGCGCGCAGATGCCCAGCTGGAAGCTGTCGATCTGCGTCGAGACGGCGCTCACCAAGCACCTCGGCGACGTCGGCGAAGCACTGCCCGCCGAACTGCGCGAGCGGCACGACCTGATCCCGCTGCCCGAGGCGCTGGAGCTGATCCACCGCCCGCGCGGCCACGCCGACCGCGAGCGCGCCCAGAGCCGGCTGCGCTGGGACGAGGCCTTCGTGCTCCAGGTCGCCCTCGCGCAGCGCCGGGCCGCCGACTCCGCCCTGCCCGCCAAGCCGCGCCGGGCCCGCGAGGGCGGGCTGCTGGACGCCTTCGACGCCCGGCTGCCGTTCACCCTCACCGAGGGCCAGCGGAAGGTGTCCGCCGAGATCGCCGCGGACCTCGCCACCGAGCACCCGATGCACCGGCTGCTCCAGGGCGAGGTCGGCTCCGGAAAGACGCTGGTCGCGCTGCGCGCCATGCTCGCCGTGGTGGACGCGGGCGGCCAGGCGGTGCTGCTGGCACCCACCGAGGTGCTCGCCCAGCAGCACCACCGCTCGGTCGTCGAGATGATGGGGGACCTTGCCGAGGGCGGCATGCTCGGCGGCTCCGACCTCGGCACCCGGGTGGTGCTGCTGACCGGCTCGATGGGCGTGCCCGCCCGCCGTCAGGCGCTGCTCGACATGGCCTGCGGGGATGCCGGGATCGCCATCGGCACCCATGCGCTGATCGAGGACAAGGTGCAGTTCCAGGACCTCGGCCTGGTCGTGGTGGACGAGCAGCACCGCTTCGGCGTCGAGCAGCGGGACGCGCTGCGCGCCAAGGGCGAGCAGCCGCCGCACCTGCTGGTGATGACCGCCACCCCGATCCCGCGCACCGTCGCGATGACCGTCTTCGGGGACCTGGAGACCTCCGTCCTGGACCAGCTGCCGGCCGGCCGCTCGCCGATCTCCACCCACGTCGTCCCGGCGCTGGAGAAGCCCAACTTCCTCACCCGGGCCTGGGAGCGGGTCCGCGAGGAGGTCGACAAGGGCCACCAGGCGTACGTGGTCTGCCCGCGGATCGGGGACGAGGAGCCCGCCGCCGCGGCGAAGGACGGCAGGAAGAAGCGCAAGGCGGCCGAGGAGGACTTCGAGGAGGTCGCCGACGCGGGCGCCGAGAGCGAGGAACGGCGACCGCCGCTCTCGGTGGTGGAGACGGCGGAGAAGCTGGTCAGGGGCCCGCTGAGCGGCCTGCGGGTGGAGATCCTGCACGGCCGGCTCGCGCCGGACGCCAAGGACGAGGTGATGCGCCGGTTCTCGGCCGGTGAGGTGGACGTGCTGGTCGCCACCACCGTGATCGAGGTCGGCGTCAACGTCCCCAACTCCACCGCGATGGTCATCATGGACGCCGACCGGTTCGGCGTCTCCCAGCTCCACCAGCTCCGCGGCCGGGTCGGTCGCGGCAGCGCGGCGGGCCTGTGCCTGCTGGTCAGCGACATGCCGGGGGGCAGCGCCGCCCGGGCCCGGCTGGACGCGGTGGCGGGCACCCTGGACGGCTTCGAACTGTCCAGGATCGACCTCGAACAGCGCCGCGAGGGCGACGTGCTCGGCCAGGCGCAGTCCGGGGTGAAGTCCTCGCTCAAGGTGCTCTCGGTACTGGAGGACGAGGAGGTCATCCTCACCGCTCGCACCGAGGCCACCCGGCTGGTCGCCGAGGACCCGGACCTGGCCGCCCACCCGGAGCTGCGCACCGCGCTGGAGAGCCTGCTCGACGAGGACCGCGCGGCCTACATGGAGAAGGGCTGAGCGCTGCTTCGCCCAGCCGGATTGTCAGACCCCCGCGAGAGAATGAAGGTGTTCAGGGCGCACCCCCAAGGTGCGTACCTGGCACGACACTTGGGGGTCAAGCCATGGCATTCCGTCATCTCAACGAGCTCCCGCTGGGCGACAAGGTCTTCCGGATCGAACTCGCCAGCGACGACGACCGCGAGGTCACCCTCACCCTGACCGGCTGGCGCGAGGGGGCGGCCGCCACGCCGCTTGCCTCGGGCAGGCTCCGCCTGCCGGTCGAGGACGTCGCCTCGCTGCGGATCGCGCTCAACCGCGCGCTGCGGGCGCTGGCGATCGTCGCCGACGTCTCCGAGCCCATCCCCGACCGTGACGTGCTGCGCGAGCTGTACCCCGGCCACGGCGCCCCCTGGGTCCCGCAGCACGAGGAGGAGCTGGTCCGGCGGTTCCACGAGGGCGAGACCGTCGCCCGGATCGCCGCCCGCTTCGGCCGCACCCCCGACTCCGTCCGGACCAAGCTGCGCGAGCTCGGGCACGACCCGCGCCGCCCCGAGTTCTGCCCGCCCGACGGCTGCCTGTCCTGGTCCCGCTACGCCTCGCCGGCCCTGCTCGGCGCGGCGCTGTCGGAGCGGCCGGCGGGCTCCGAGGCGAGCTGACCCTCCGCGTGCGGGACCGCGGCCCGGCGGGGGAGTCCCCGCCGGGCCGCGGGTCCCCGGCGTGAGGCACGGTGCGGCGGCAGGGGCAGCGGTGATCGGGACGGCGGTGGTCGGGATAGCGTGGTCGGGCAGCGACGAAAGGACCTCCCCCCACATGACCCGCGTGATCGCCGGGGCGGCCGGCGGCCGCCGGCTGGCCGTACCGCCAGGCCGGGGCACCCGCCCGACCTCAGACAAGGCCCGTGAGGCGATGTTCTCCACCCTGGAGGCGCTGCACGGCACCCTGCACGGGGCCCGGATGCTGGACCTGTTCGGCGGATCGGGCGCGGTCGGGCTGGAGGCGCTGTCGCGCGGCGCCGCGCACGTCCTGCTGGTCGAGGCGGACGGCCAGGCGGCCCGGGTGATCCGGGAGAACGTCCGCACGATCGGTCTGCCGGGTGCCGAGGTGCAGGCCGCCAAGGCGGAGAAGGTGATCGCGGGACCGCCCCCGCAGAGCCCGTACGACCTGGTCTTCCTCGACCCGCCGTACGCCGTGACGGACGAGGAGATCCGCGAGATGCTGATCACACTCCGGGCTGGAGGCTGGCTCACGGAGGACGCACTCGTCACCGTGGAGCGCAGCACCCGTGGCGGCGAGTTCGGCTGGCCCGAAGGCTTCGAGGTGCTGCGCTCCCGCCGCTACGGCGAGGGCACGCTCTGGTACGGTCGCGCCGCCGCCGCGGCCGGCGAGCAGGAGTAGCGGGCCGCGGCCCGCAGCAGCCGTCACCCCACGAGGGAGCACACACGCCATGCGCCGAGCCGTCTGCCCCGGTTCGTTCGACCCGATCACCAACGGCCACCTCGACATCATCGAGCGGGCCTCGAAGCTGTACGACATGGTGCACGTCGCGGTCCTGATCAACCGGAACAAGCAGGGCATGTTCACGGTCGAGGAGCGGATCGGCCTGATCGAGGAGGTCACCGCCGGCTTCGGGAACGTGGTGGTCGAGTCGCACCACGGCCTGCTGGTGGACTACTGCCGGGAGCGCGGCATCCCCGCGATCATCAAGGGCCTGCGCGCGGTCAGCGACTTCGACTACGAGCTCCAGATGGCCCAGATGAACCACGGCCTGACCGGGGTGGAGACGCTGTTCGTGCCGACCTCGCCGACGTACAGCTTCCTCTCCTCGACCTTGGTCAAGGAGGTGGCCTCGTACGGCGGCGACGTCTCGCACCTGCTGCCGGAGGTGGTGCACGGCCGGCTGGTCGAGCGGATCGCGGAGCGCAAGGCCCAGCAGTAGCCCGGCCTCTGTCCTTTTCTGCCGGTTCGTCACGGATTGTCCTGGGGGCGCGGGACCGGTTCGGCGCAGGCGTTGTGAGCGTGCCCGGCCGTGGCCGTACAGTCTGTATCCCTGCCCTGCGGTGAGGTCCACCGCGTCGGGCCTGCCTCCGCCGGACCGTCGGCGGCACACGGAAAGACGAAGCCCCGTGGACGTGCAGAACAAGGTCGACGAGATCGTGGCGGCGGTCGAGAACGCCCGCTCGATGCCGATGTCGGCCTCCTGCGTGGTGAACCGGGCCGAGCTGATCGGCCTGCTCAACGACCTCAAGGCGGCGATGCCCGCCGAACTCGCCCAGGCGCAGTCGGTGATGGCCGACCACGAGCAGGTGGTGGCGGGTGCCCAGGCCGAGGCCGAGCTGATCATCCAGGGCGCGCACGCCGAGCGCGGCTCGCTGATCTCGGACACCGAGGTGGTCCGCCAGGCGCAGGCCCAGGCCGACCGGATCCTCGCCGAGGCGCGCACCGAGGTCGACGGCAAGCGGGCCGAGGCCGACGACTACGTGGACAGCAAGCTCGCCAACTTCGAGGTCGTGCTGACCAAGACGCTCGGCGCGGTCGGCCGGGGCCGCACCAAGCTGCGCGGCGACTCCAGCGTCTTCGAGACCGAGTCCGACGGTGAGGGCGACGCGGAGGAGTTCCGCCCGCAGCGGGTCAGCCCGAGCCCCGAGGTGGACGAGTACGTCGATGTGAAGCTCGCCACGCTGGAGAACGTGCTCAGCGCCACCCTGGAGGCGGTCGGCAAGGGCCGGGACAAGCTGCTCGGCAAGCGGCCCATCGACGAGCTGGGCGCCTACCTGGCCGCCGCCGACCAGGCCCAGCAGGCCAAGGAACGGGCCGAGGCGGTGGCGGCGGGCTTCGCCCAGGACGCCGACGGCGAGGACATCGCCTGGTACCGCGAGGCCGTCCCCCAGCAGCAGACCTGGCCGGAGCAGACCCCGGCCGCGGCCGGCTGGCAGACCCAGGGCACCGACCAGTACGCGGCCGCCCAGCAGCCCGGCGGGCAGTACGCCGAGGTGTACGGCGGCGGGTACGACCCGGCCGGCCAGGGCGACCCGTACAACACCCAGTGGGGCCAGCAGCAGGGCGGCTACCAGCAGCAGGGCTACCAGGAGCAGCAGCAGGGGGCCTACGGCTATCCCCAGCAGCAGCAGGGCTACCCGGCGCAGTCGTACGACGGCTACACCTACCCGCAGCCGCCGAGCGCCCCGCCGGCGGTGCCGCACCAGCAGCAGGCCCAGGCGCAGCCGCAGGGCCAGGCCCAGGCTCCGGGGCAGGGTCTGGACGAGACCAGCTTCTTCGACACCAGCATGATCGACATGACCAGGCTGCGGGAGCTCGGAGGCCGCTGAGCCGACCCCCGGCGAGGCCGCGCGGGAGTCTCCTGACGGGACCGAAGTTGGGCCTGGCCGGAGACTCCGGTAGTCTGACCACTCCGGCCTCCCCATGTCCGGCCGTCGGCTTGCCCTCTCGCAATGTCGACTCGAATGGGGCTCCTCGTTGATTGCTATGGAAGTCAGGACACCGTGAACCGCCTCGACCACCGCGACCCCCTCGTGTTCGACACGCACGAGCTCGGCCGTCGTCCGGGTTCGATGCGCAAGGTGAGCCGGACCCTGGAGGCCCCCGAGGGCCTCGGGATCATCGACGTGATCGCCGTGCCGGAGAAGAGCCCGATCGAGCTGGAGCTCCGCCTGGAGTCCGTGGTCGAGGGCGTGCTGGTCACCGGCACCGCCGAGACCCACGTCGAGGGCGAGTGCGTCCGGTGCCTGGAGCCCGTCGACTTCGACGTCGACGTCGACTTCCAGGAGCTGTACTACTACCCGGAGTCCGATGAGCGCCACCGCGCCAGGACCGCCGGGACCGAGGACCTCGACGAGGACTCGGAAGAAGAGACTTACCGTCTGGAGGGCGACTTCTTCGACCTCCAGCCGGTGCTGCGTGACGCGGTGGTGCTCGCACTGCCGCTGCAGCCGGTGTGCCAGGAAGACTGCCTGGGCCTGTGCTCCGAGTGCGGAGCGCGCCTGAGCGACGACCCGGCGCACCACCACGATGCCGCCGACCCCCGGTGGGCGGCTCTGCAGGGACTCTCCGCCGCCCCCGGCGACGAGGGTGACGGGATCAAGACCAGCGACACCCGTGAGGGTCTCGCCGAGAACCAGGAGAAGTAGCCGTGGCTGTTCCGAAGCGGAAGATGTCGCGCAGCAACACGCGCCACCGTCGGTCCAACTGGAAGGCCGTTGTTCCGGCCCTCGTGGCGTGCGACCGCTGCCACGAGCCGAAGCTCGGCCACATCGCGTGCCCGAGCTGCGGCACGTACAACCGTCGCCAGGTCCTCTCGGTCTGATCGGCGGGGTGTACGGATCGATGTCGGACGGTAACTCCACCCGCAAGTCGTCCATTGTTCCGAAGGGTTCTTCGGGCGGTGGCAAGGCCGGCGGGCCGGCTTCGACCGAATACGACGTCCTGGAAGGGCGCCTCGGGTACACGCTCGAGCGCGCCCTTCTGGTACGTGCCCTGACCCACCGCTCGTACGCGTACGAGAACGGTGGTCTGCCCACCAACGAGCGCCTGGAGTTCCTCGGCGACTCGGTGCTGGGCCTCGTGGTGACCGACACCCTCTACCGCGTCCACCCGGACGTCCCCGAGGGCACGCTCGCCAAGCTGCGCGCCGCGGTGGTGAACTCCCGCGCGCTCGCGGACGTCGGCCGCGGCCTGGAGCTCGGCACGTTCATCCGGCTCGGCAAGGGCGAGGAGGGCACCGGCGGCCGCGACAAGTCGTCGATCCTCGCCGACACCGTCGAGGCCGTGATCGGCGCCATCTACCTGGACCAGGGACTGGGCGCGGCCACCGAGTTCGTCCACCGGCTGTTCGACCCGCTGATCGAGGAGTCCTCTCAGCTGGGCGCAGGCCTGGACTGGAAGACCAGCCTCCAGGAGCTCACCGCCTCGGTGGGCATCGGCGTGCCCGAGTACGTCGTCATGGAGTCCGGTCCGGACCACGAGAAGACGTTCACCGCGGCGGCCCGGGTGGCCGGCGAGGACTTCGGCAGCGGCGTCGGCCGTTCGAAGAAGGAAGCCGAGCAGAAGGCCGCCGAGAGCGCCTGGCGCGCGATCAGGGAGAAGTACGCCGACCGGCTGCCCGCCGGAGCCTGAGCGGCGGCCCGGCACGCCGGGCCCGCCGCGCAGTAGCCTTCACTCCTGCTGATCCGTACCGAGCAGGAGGCGTGTTCCCGTGCCCGAACTTCCCGAGGTCGAGGTCGTCCGCCGTGGTCTGGCCAACTGGGTGGCCGGGCGGACGGTCTCCGGCGTCCAGGTGCTGCACCCGCGCGCGGTGCGCCGCCAGCCGGCCGGCGCGGCCGACTTCACGGCCCGGCTGACCGGCACCACCCTCGGCACCGCGCAGCGGCGCGGCAAGTACCTGTGGGTGCCGCTGACCGGCGCCGGGAGGCCGGAGGCCGGGGGAGGCTTCTCGCTGATCGGCCACCTCGGGATGAGCGGCCAACTCCTCGTCCAGGACCCGTCGGTCCCCGACGAGACGCACCTGAGGGTCCGGCTGCGCTTCGCCGACGGCGGGCGCGAACTGCGCTTCGTGGACCAGCGGACCTTCGGCGGCCTGGCGGTCGAGGAGGCCGAGGACGGGGACCCGGAGGGCACCCCGGTCTCGATCGCGCACATCGCCCGCGACCCGCTCGACCCGCGCTTCGACGACGCCGCCTTCGCGGCCGCGCTGCGGGCCAGGCACACCACCGTCAAGCGCGCGCTGCTCGACCAGAGCCTGATCAGCGGTGTCGGCAACATCTACGCCGACGAGGCGCTGTGGCGCTCGAAGCTGCACTACGACCGCCCGACCGCGACGCTCACCCGCCCGCAGGCCCTCCTGCTGCTGGCCAACGCCAGGGACGTGATGACCGAGGCGCTCGCCGTCGGCGGCACCAGCTTCGACAGCCTCTACGTCAACGTGAACGGCGAGAGCGGCTACTTCTCCCGGGACCTGGACGCCTACGGCCGCGAGCAGGAGCCCTGCCGCCGCTGCGGCACCCCGATCCGCCGGGCGGCCTGGATGAACCGCTCCAGCTACTTCTGCCCCCGCTGCCAGCGCGTGCCGCGCGCCCGCAGCGGGGGCTGAGCCTCCGGAGGGGCGCTACCCGCGGGCGAGTTCCGGCTCGTCCGCGGCCGCTTCGCCGGGCGCTCCGTGGGTGTCCTGGCCGAAGTAGGCGACCCCGACCGCGGCGACCACCGCGAGCAGGAAGCCGGCCACGCCGAGCCAGCCCAGGCCCGCCTTGGTGGCGTCGCCGAGCCAGAGCACGCCGGCCGCGCCGGGCAGCACCGTCTCGCCGACCACCAGGGCGGCGGTCGCGCCGTTCACCGAGCCGATCTGGAGCGCCACGGTGTGGATGTACATGCCGCCGATGCCGCCGACCAGGACCGCGTACAGCGCCGGGTCGGAGAGCAGCGAGCCGAGGTCGAACGGCTCGATGCCGTTGAGGATGCGCACCCCGACGCCCAGGGCGCCGAAGCCGAAGCCGGAGAGCAGACCGGCCAGGATCGCGCCGTTGGCGCCCATCCGCCGCACCAGCAGGCTGCCGCCGACCAGCAGCACGGTGATGACGATCAGCAGCCACCAGTGGAAGGACATCGCCACGTGGTGGCCGCCCTCGGGGCCGGCCGAGACGGCCAGCAGCACCAGCGCCGAGCAGAGCACGGCGATCGAGGCCCACTCCAGCTGCTTGAGCCGGATGCCCAGCAGCTTGATGCTGAGCACCGCGGTGATCACCAGGTTGGCGCTGATGATGGTCTGGGAGAGGAACAGCGGCAGCAGCCGGGCGGCCAGCGCGCCGAGCCCGAATCCGATCAGGTCGAGCACCGTGCCGAGGATGAACTCCCAGGTGACGGCGGCCTTCGCGGTCGAGGACAGGCTCGGGCCGCCGTGTTCGGTGGTGGAGGTCGTGGCGCCCTTGGCCGCCTCCTCCCGGGCGGAGCGGCGGGATCCGACGGCCTGGAGTACCGAGCCGGTGCCGTAGCAGGCGGATGCCGCCACGGCGGTGACGAGGCCGATGATCACCGAGTGCTCCGATCGGGAGGTGGGTCAGGAAACGGGTCGGGTCAAGAAAAGGCAATGGGACCGAGGATCCGGGACCACTATGCCCGCTCGCACGGTACGGTCGGCACGCCCCCCGGAGTAGCCCGGAAGCGGGCCGGGCCCGCCGGAACGTACGTCCGGACGCCTCCCGGGGTTCCCGTGCGACGCCCGACTCAGGGGCGGCTGGGGGAAACATCATCCCCGAGGAGGGGAGCGGCCCCGGCGGACGGCGGGGAGCCTTCCCGGTACCAGTATGCGAAGGGTATGGCGTGCTCGGCGGCCGGTCACGGTAGCGTCGGGGGCATGAGATCCCTTGCACGACGTTCCCGGGGCGCCGGGCCGCTTGCCCTGGTGGCGGCGCTGCTCGGGCTGCTGCTCCTGCTGGCACCCGCGGCCTCGGCGGCCGGCGGCCTGAGCGACGCCGCGGCCACCATGAAGAAGGGCCGGGTCTACGTCGACCCGGACATGACCAGCCGCTTCAGTCAGTCCCAGGCCGACGCGCTGACCAAGAAGATCGACAAGGCCGACAAGCCGATCTTCATCGCGGTCATCCCCGACTCTCCGGCCTACGCGAAGACCGGCCTCAAGGACTTCCGCACCCTGGTGGGCATCGACGGCGTCTACGGGGTCTGGCACGGCGACAAGTTCGACGCGGGCGGCGACCGAGGCGCGATGGGCGCGGGCCAGCCGCAGCGCATCGCCGGCGCGGCCTTCCGTTCGAGCGGCGGCGACATCGACGCCACCCTGAACTCCTTCGTCGACCAGGCCGTCCCGCAGACCAAGGGCACCGGGGTCAACCACAGCACCTCGATCGCCTGGGTGGTCATCCCGGTGGTGCTGATCGCGCTGGCCGGTGCCGGCGTCTTCTTCCTCTTCAAGCGTGCCAAGAAGCGCAAGGAGGACCAGGCCAGGGCCGAGCTGGAGCAGCTGCGCCGGGTCGTGGACGAGGACATCACCGCCTTCGGCGTGGAGCTGGAGCGGCTCGACTTCAGCCCGGCCGCGTCCGACGCCGACGACGAGCAGCGCACCGACTACAGCCACGCCCTGGACTCGTACGAGAAGTCCAAGCGGCTGATGGACGAGGCGAAGCGGCCCGAGGACGTCAAGCAGGTCACCGAGGCGATCGAGGACGGCCGCTTCTCGCTGGCCACCCTGGCCGCCCGGCGGGACAAGCGTCCGCTGCCCGAGCGCCGTCCCCCGTGCTTCATGGACCCGCGGCACGGCCCGTCCGTCAAGGACGTGGACTGGGCCCCGGCCGGCGGCTCCGCCCGTTCGGTACCGGTCTGCCAGGCCGATGCGGACCGGGTGGCGGCTGGCCTCGACCCGGCGATCCGCACCGTCGACACCGACCAGGGCCCGCAGCCGTACTGGAACGCCGGCCCGGCGTACGCCCCGTACGCGGGCGGCTACTACAGCGGCTTCGGTGGCGGCGGACTGCTGCCGGGCCTGCTGGTCGGCACCATGCTCGGCTCGATGATGAGCTCCCCGGCCTACGCGGCCGCGCCCATGATGGGCGGCGGCTACCAGGACCAGCACGAGGGCGGCGACTTCACCGGCGCCGACTTCAACGCGGCCGACTTCAGCAGCGGTGGGGACTTCGGCGGTGGCGACTTCGGTGGGGGCGGCGACTTCGGCGGCGGGGACTGGTAGCCCGCCGAACCGCCCGCCCGTTCCCGCGGCCCCGCCGGTCCTCCGGCGGGGCCGCGGCCGTCCGTCCCGCGGCCGGTCGCGCGTGCGGTCGGGGCGTGTCCTAAGGTCGGGGCATGCACGGTCGCGACGCCCACAGTGAGGAACCGGTCCGGGTGACCGCCTGGGTCCGGGGGAAGGTCCAGCAGGTCGGGTTCCGCTGGTGGACCAGGGCACGGGCGCTGGAGATCGGCCTGACCGGTTACGCGAGCAACCTCGGCGACGGCCGGGTGCAGGTGGTGGCGGAGGGACTCGCGGCCGACTGCGAGCAGCTGCTGGCGCTGCTGCGCGGCCCCGGCACCCCGGGGAACGTCAGCGGTGTCACCGAGATCTGGACGGCCGTCGGCGCTGGTTACGAGGGTTTCGAGATCCGCTGAGCCGCCCGGGGCCGGTCCCGCCGCGCCCGCCCGGCGGCCCGCTCCGAGGCCGTCCGGGAAAAGATCCCGAACCGGCGGTGTCACGAGGTTGCCATCCGGGCAGACTCGTGGTTGACTCCGCATCGAACGATGATCCACGAGCACCTGGTGGACCCATCCCGAAGCCCCCCGGGCGTGACGACACCGCCGGGCAGGTGACAGGGGCGCGGTAGCGTGCGGTGATCGTGTTGACCCTTTCCGTCTTTGGTGAGACGCTGGAAGCCCGCGCACACGACCGCGTTCTCCCGGCAGGCGCATGCCCTCGTGAGCCCAGCTCACGGTGGTTGTGCCGTAGTGCCCAGCCAGCACTTCCGGTGACGCGCCGCGCGTGCGTCCCCCTTCCCCCTAGACCTGAACCGTTCCGGTTCGGTCACTCAGCGTGGAGGACCATTCATCATGGCAAAGGCGCTTCTCGGGTACGTCGGCGGCCCCGACCCGCGAATGCTCTCCGAGATGCGGCGGCTTCAGCAGCGCGTCCAGGACCTTGAATCCGAGCTCCTTCGGATGCAGGCCGAGAACGACGCTCTGATCGCTGTCGCTGACGAGCACTCGCTGCTCAGCAGCATCGATCTGGATCAGCGGGAGCCGGCTCTCACCTGAGTCCCGCCCGGTCCTCGCAGATCGACGCCGCTGTGCACTGAGCCGCCCCGAAAGGGACGCAGCTTGCAAGGGACGCCCGGATGTGGCGTCCCTTCGTCGTGTCCGGCGCCGGATACAGTCGGTTCCCGTCGCGAGCGATAGAGGAGACCGGCCGCGTGCACCTGAAGAGTCTGACGCTGCGCGGGTTCAAGTCCTTCGCCTCCAGCACCACCCTGCGCTTCGAGCCCGGCATCACCTGCGTCGTCGGCCCGAACGGCTCCGGCAAGTCGAACGTGGTGGACGCGCTGTCCTGGGTGATGGGGGAGCAGGGCGCCAAGTCGCTGCGCGGCGGCAAGATGGAGGACGTCATCTTCGCCGGGACCAGCGGGCGCGCCCCGCTCGGCCGCGCCGAGGTCAGCCTCACCATCGACAACGCCGACGGCGCCCTGCCGATCGACTACTCCGAGGTGACCATCACCCGGACGATGTTCCGCAACGGTGGCAGCGAGTACGCGCTCAACGGCGAGACCTGCCGCCTGCTGGACATCCAGGAGCTGCTCTCCGACTCCGGCATCGGCCGCGAGATGCACGTCATCGTCGGCCAGGGACAGCTGGACTCCGTCCTGCACGCCGACCCGACGGGCCGGCGCGCCTTCATCGAGGAGGCGGCCGGCGTCCTCAAGCACCGCAAGCGCAAGGAGAAGGCGCTGCGGAAGCTGGACGCGATGCAGGCCAACCTCAACCGGGTCCAGGACCTGGTCGCCGAGCTGCGCCGCCAGCTCGGACCGCTCGGCCGGCAGGCCAGGGTCGCCCGCCGGGCCGCCGGCATCCAGGCCGACCTGCGCGACGCCCGGCTGCGGCTGCTCGCCGACGACCTGGGCGCGCTCCGCCGGGCCGTCGAGGCCGAGGTCGCGGACGAACTGGCACTGCGGCTGCGCCGCACCACCGTCGAGCAGGAGCTGGCCCGCGCGGTGCAGCGGGAGCGCGTCCTGGAGACGCAGGTCCAGCGGCTCGGGCCGGACCTGGAGACCGCCAGGCAGACCTGGTACCGGCTCTCCGCGCTCGCCGAGCGCACCCGCGGCACCGTCGGGCTGGCCGAGGCCAGGGCCCGGCACGCCGTCGCCGGGGGCCGGGGCGAGGAGCGGCGCGGGCGCGATCCCGAGGACCTGGAAGGCGAGGCCGGGCAGG
>NZ_MSJQ01000225.1 GCF_014596515.1 Streptomyces sp. CBMA156 | reverse complement strand
GCGCGGCCGGGAGCGCGGGCGGGCGCGGTCGTCGGCCGCGGGCGGGGACGGTGGTGACGGTCACCGGTCCTCCCCGGTGCCGGCGCGGGCGATCCGCGGGTCGAGCCGGCCGACGAGCAGCTCCGAGCCGAGCTGCACGAGGACGGCGACCGCGACCGCGAGCATGATCAGGGTCTGGGCGACGGGGTAGTCCCGCTGGTTGATGGCGTCCAGCAGCAGCTGGCCGAGGCCGTGCCGGGCGAAGAGCTGTTCGGCGACCACCGCGCCGCCCAGCAGCTCGCCCAGGTGCAGGCCGAACTCGACGCAGAACGGGGCCAGGCTGTTGGGCAGCACGTGGCGCGCCAGGACCCGCCGGGGCGAGGCCCCCTTGGCGACGGCGGTCAGCACGAACTCCTCCTGACGGGTGCGGCGCAGCTCGGTGGCGAGCAGCCGGGCCAGCACCGCCGAACCCGGCAGCGCGAGCGCGACGGCGGGCAGCGCGAGGTACTGGACGGCGAGGTCCGGCGCGGCGAACAGGTCCCGCTCGCCCCCGGCGGGCAGCAGCCGCAGCAGCACCGCGAAGACGAGGACGAACAGCACGGCGGTGACGTACACCGGCAGCGCGAGCAGGGCGGTGGCCAGCGGGTCGAGCACCCTGGCCAGGCGCCCGCGGCGCTCGGAGGCCAGGGCGACGCCCAGCAGCAGGCCGAGGACCAGCATCAGCAGCCCGGCGGCGAGGGCGAGTTGGACGGTGCTGCCGACGCTCTGGCCGATCAGGCGGGTGACCGGTTCCCGGTAGTGGAAGGAGCTGCCGGGGTCGCCGGTGAGCAGCCCGTGCAGCCAGCCCAGGTACTGGACGGGCATCGGCCGGTCCACGCCGAGGCTGTCGGCGAGCCGGTCGCGCTGCTCCTGGTCGGCCTCGGCGCCGAGCGCGGCGGACACCGGGTCGCCGGGGGCGAGGCGGAGCAGCAGGAACACGGCGACGGAGGCGAGCCAGAGCGTGGCCAGCGCTCCGGCCGCCTTTCTGGTCCAGTAGGGCACGGGGGGCTCCGGGTGGTGGGGACGGCGGGTTCGCCGGCCCGGGTGGTCGGAACGGCGGGTTCGCCGGCCCCGGACGGTGGGGGGCGTCCGGGGACGGCGCTCGTGAGGGCGCGTCAGGCGGTGCGCCGGGTGTCGTCGAGCCGCAGGTAGCCGAGCGCGCTGGTCGCCACGCCGCGGACGGAGGAGGCGAGGGCGTAGGTCTCCCAGGCGTGCGCGAGGGTGATGTGGAAGGACTCGGCGAGCAGGTACTCGGACAGTTCGTGGTTGACGTCGGCCCTGGCCTGCTCGTCGGCGGCGGCGAAGGCGCGGGACTGGAGGTCGGCGTAGGCGGGGTCGGTGACGTGCGAGGTGTTCCGGCCGACCTGGAGGGGGCCGGAGACGGTGATCCCGCTCAGCGGGGAGACGCTGACCATGCCGTGGTTGGCGATGAACAGCCCCTCCAGCGTGCCCTGCTGGATCTTCGGCTGGAGCGCGGCGTTGTCCATCAGCTGGACGTCGACGCCGAACCCGGCCTGTTCCAGGTCGTACTTGACCAGTTCCACGAGGGAGGCGAAGACCGGCGAGCTCGCGGCGGTGAGCGGCACCCGGGTGCCCTCGGCGCCGGCTTCCCTGAGCAGTCCGCGGGCCTTCTCCGGGTCGTGCGGATAGCGGGTGACCTGCTCGGGGGTGACACCGGGGGTGTGGGAGGGCCAGGGCAGGCTGCTCGCCTCGGCGTGGCCGCCGTACACCTGGGCGACGACGCGGTCGCGGTCCACCGCGTACTGGAGGGCCTGGCGCACCCGGCGGTCGTCGAAGGGCCTGCTGGTGACGTTCACCCCGAGGAACGCCTGCTGGTACGAGGACCTGGCGGACTGCACGGCGAAGGCCGGGTTCCCGGCCAGCACCTTGAGGTCGCGCCCTGGCACCGCGCCGATCAGGTGGGACTGCCCCGACTGGAGGGCGGACAGCGCGGCCTGGCTGCTGGTCACCGACCGGACGGTGATCCGCTCGACGTGCGGCCGGCCGCTCTGCCAGTAGCGGTCGTTGCGGGCCAGGTCGAGCTGGTTGCCGCCCTTGAACGCCTGCCAGGTGAACGGCCCGGTGCCGTTGACCGTCTCGGCGGCCTTGCCGTCGACGTAGCTGCGGGAGTCCACCACGGGGTTGAAGGCGAGCGCGTCGAACAGGTTGCTGGTGGGCTTGGCGAGGGTGAGGGTGACCTCGTGCGGGGCGCTCGCCCTGATGTCGGCGAGCCGTTCCAGCAGCGGCTTGACCTGGGAGGTCCTGGCCGCGCCGGTGAGCGAGAAGACGACGTCGTCCGGGCTGAGCGGGCGGCCGTCGTGGAAGGTGACGTCCTCGCGGAGCTTGAGCACCAGCTTGGTCCGGTCGGCGTTCCACTCCCAGGCGGTGGCCAGCCAGGGCACCGGCTGGAGGGTCTGCGGGTCGAGGTCGACCAGCCGGTCCAGCACCAGGTTGACGAAGACCGGGGTGTCCGGGCCGCGGTGGAGCAGCTGGGTGGGGTCGGGGGCGGCGCCGTAGACGATCTGGAGGTCCGGCGCGGTGGTGGTGGCGGAGGCCGCGGCCCCGCCGGCGGCGTCCTCGGTGGCCGAGCGGCAGCCCGCCGCCAGCAGGACCGCTCCGGCGCTCAGGCCGAGGAAGCCTCTTCGGGGCAGGCCGGTGGCACGGGCTGCGTCGCTCATGGTGGTGCTACCTCTTCGGTTCTCGGGTTCCGGGGTGTGTGGTCGCGGGTCAGTACCTGGTCACGACGACGCTGTCGCTCCAGGCCACCACGTCGGGACCGCCGGTCGGGTAGGGGATGTTCTTGGCCGGGTTCCAGTTGGCCCGGTAGATGCCGGTCTTGAAGTACGGCGACTGGTTCTGGTGGTAGTTGTTGAGGCCGGTGTGGGCGCCGACCCGGACGCCGTCCCGGAACACGGTGACGGCGCCGGGGGTGGTGTCGGTGGACCAGGTGATGTCGAAGGCCCACTGGTTCCAGTGCCCGAACTGCACGGCGCCGAGCGGGATCACCGCCTCCTGGACGGTGCTCGGGTCGGACAGCCAGTGCACCTTGAGCCGCCAGCTGCCGTCCTTGACGGTCAGGGCGATCGGCGGCTTGGTGTCGCTGCCGTCGGCGAGCGGGTAGCCGTGCCACTGGGCGAGGATCGTCTCGGTGGAGGTCGGCACCCAGTCGGCGGGCAGGTAGTCGGCGAGGGCGAAGCGGTAGCTGCCCCAGCCGAGGGAGTTGACGGCGACCTCGGAGCGGTAGGAGACGCCGTCGTTCGGCACGCTGAAGCGGGCGGCCTGGCCGGTGCCGCCGGCGGGGGCGGGGGCCACGGTGATGCTGCCGTTGCCGTCGACGCGCTGGCGGGTCCAGGCGGAGACGGTGCCGGACTCGAAGCCGTCGGTGAAGACGTCGACGGAGGCGGTGACGGGGGCGCCGGGGGCGGCCTGGGCGGAGGCGGCGTGCGCGGGGGCGGCGGCGGTCACGGCCAGGGCGGCGGTGAGCGCGGCGGCGGCGAGGCGGCCGGAGAGGCGGGACATCGTGGTTCTCCTTCTCGGGTTCGGGGCTGATCGACCGGGGGTGACGGCCGGTTGACCGGTTGCGCGGTCAGCCGGCCCGGCGACAGGAGCCGGCCGGTCCCACCCAGGTCGGGCTGGACCAGGCCCACTGGTCGTTCAGCTGTCGTACCCGGACGTGGTAGAAGTCCCCGTCGCCGCCCGGGCGTTCGTCGGTCAGCTCGAAGTCGGCGGCGGTCTCGTGCTCGGGCACGGCCCGGTCGAAGCGGTAGGCGCCGGAGACGAACCCGCCGGTGAAGCCGGTCCGCGCGCCCTCCAGGAGTTCGCCGACGGCGTGGGCCGTCTCGACGCCGTTCACGACGGCGACCAGCCGGGTGCGGGAGTCGCCCTCGACCCGCAGCGAGAAGCCCTGGGTGCTGTCGGTGGCGGTGTTGGGGTTTCCGTCGGTGACCGTCCACAGCCGGACCTCGCCCGGCCCGCCGCGCTCCCACCGGGACGGCCGGTAGGTGTCCGGCTCGGCCTCGGCCGGCGCGACCGTCTCCGGGCCGCGCAGGCGGGGCTGGACGTCCAGCAGCCGCCCGCCCTCGACCCGCAGGGTGACGTCCCACCGCACCGGTTCGCCGCGCCGGCCCCAGCCGACGGCGAAGCCCAGGGTGCCGGCGAAGGCGTCCGACGCCCGTGCGCCGGCCAGCAGTTCGGGGCGGCTGACCCGGTGCAGCGGCACGCCGTTGCGCAGCACCTCCACGTGGTCGAGGGCGTCCCTGCCGCGCACCGTCACCCGGATCCGGCGCCGGTCGGCGGAGCCGGTCACGGCGCCCATCGGCGCGCCGTTGACGGAGGTGGCGAGCAGGATGCGGTCGCCGGTGATCGCGTAGGTGCGGCGCTGCTGGACGGCCGTCCAGATCCCGTCGCGGGTCAGTTCGGGGGCCCAGACGGCGACCCGGCCGTGCCCGTGGCTGCCGGGGAAGGCGCTGTGGTGGTCGGTGGAGCCGATCAGCCCGAAGCGGTGGCCCAGGCGCAGGCCGTGGACGGCCGTCCCGGCGGCGGCGCGCGGGCCCATGGTGTGCAGGTAGCTGCGCGGCGCCTCGTCGGACTCGGCGCAGCCGTGCATCGACACCATCTCCACCACCGGGGCGAACTCCTCGGTGTAGGAGGCCCAGTCGATGCCGCGGCGGGCCGGCCCGTAGCCGATGTGGTGCGGCAGCGCCCAGGTGCGGACGCCCTCGGCGGCGAGCCCGCGCAGCCGGGTGCGCAGTGCGTCCAGGTCGGCCGCCCGGATGATCTCGCCGCGCGGGCCGTCGAAGTACACGCAGTGGTCGCCGTACGCGAGGCTGTGCCACTCGAAGGACTGGAAGGTGACGAAGCGGCCGTCCTCGTGGGCGGCGGCGGTGACGTCCTGGACGTGGTCCCAGAGCCGGGCCAGCCGGGCGAAGCCCTCGGTGTGGTAGTCGACCAGGCTCGCCAGCTCGGGGGTGCGCTCGGGCAGGTCGTGCCACCAGCCGTGGCCGGTGACGCTGGCGAAGTCGAGCTGGAGCCGGGCGTTGGCGTAGGCGTCCTCGATGCTCCCGTGGCCGTAGCTGATGCCGCAGTGGTTGTGGAGGTCGCCGACGTACAGGCCCAGGCCGGCGTAGCCGGGCGCGTCGGTGGTGGGGGCGGTCATCGGGGCGGGGGCTTCCTCGGGTCGTGGTCGCGGAGGTCGGGGCTCCGGGCGACTCTGGGCGTCTGGTCGACTCAAGGCATTTGATCGACTCTGAGAAGAAGCTAGCCGTGATCTCCGGGGGCGGGTCAAGGGTCGGCCATTCGGTGTCGTGCGATCGCCATCGGGCGAAACATGACCTTCACAGAAGACCAGCAGGTGGAGAGAGTGGACACCTGGTCAGCGAGGCGGCAACGGCTCGGCGGGATCGGCTCAGACTTTTGATCGATCTGATAGAAACTTCCCGAGATCTCTCCCGACGTCCCCTCCGGACATCCCCTCCCGATGTCCCCTCCCGAAGGACGGCCGAACGATGCCGCACCCCGCCCTGCCCGCCGCGCCCGACCTCGGCGCCTCCCTCCTCGTCCGCGCCCCCGAACGCCCCGGACCCGGCTACTGGGCCGGCTGCCCGAGCGTCCGCTACGAACCGGACCACGACCGCTTCCTGCTCACCTACCGCGAGCGCCGCCCGCGCGGCGCCGCCGGCGGGCCCGACCGGGGCTGGCGCTGCGCCGTCGCCGAGAGCCCCGACGGCATCGCCTTCCGCGACCTGTGGTCCGTCCGCAGCGACGAACTGGGCTCCCCCTCGATGGAACGCCTCGCCCTGCTGCGCCGCCGGGACGGCTACCTGCTCCACCTCAGCTACGTCGACCCGGCCGACAACCGCTGGCGCGTCGACGCCCTCACCGCCGGCGCCCCCGAGTCCTTCGACCTCGCCACCCGCACCCCCGTGCTCACCGCCGCCACCACCGGCACCGAGGGCGTCAAGGACCCGTACCTGCTCGAAACCGGCGCCGGAGTCCACCTGTTCTCCACCGTCTCCCGCGCCCGCCCGTTCACCCCCGAGGAGCACGCCCGCGCCCACGCCACCGCCGACATCCACACCACCGGCCTCACCGTCCAGCCCACCGCGCTCGCAGTCTCCCCCGACGGGCTGCGCTTCACCGCCCCGCCGGGCCGCGCCGCCGAGGTCCTGGACGTCGGCCCGGCCGGGGCCTGGGACGGCTACGAGTCCCGGATCACCGCCGTCCTCCCCGACGGCCACGGCGGCTGGCTGGCGCTCTACGACGGCTCGGCGGAGGCCGCCGGCAACTACGAGGAGCGCTGCGGCCTGGCCGCCTCCGCCGACCTGCGCGCCTGGCACCGCCTCACCCCGGACGGCCCCTGGCTGGACGTCCGGTACGCCGACCTGGTCTCCGCCCGCGGCCGCTGGTACCTGTACTACGAACAGAGCCGCCCGGACGGCGCCCACGAACTGCGGGTGGCCGTGCTGGACGAGTTCGCCGGAGTCCGCCCCGACGGCGGCCCGGCGGCGGCCCGTAGCCGCTGACAGCCCGCCGGAGCCGTACGGAACCGGGTCAGGCGCTCGCGGCGGCCGCCTCGGCGAGCGAGTCGAGGACCGGCCGGATCAGCGGGTGCCCGTCGGCGCCGGCCCGGACGGCCGCGAACACCCGGCGGGTGGCGAGCTCGCTGTCCACCGGGCGCACCGCGACCTGCCCGAGGTCGACGCCGCGCAGCGCCGATCGCGGCACCAGGGCCACGCCGAGGCCCGCCGAGGCGAGCGCGACCACGGCCCTGAAGTCGTCCGAGGAGTGCAGCAGCCGGGGCTGGAACCCGGCGTGCTCGCAGGCCAGCAGGACCACGTCGTGGCAGGGGTTGCCCGGGTACGGCCCGATCCACGGCTCGTCGGCCAGCGCGGCGACCGCCAGCGGGCCGGACTCGGCGGCCAGCCGGTGACCGAGCGGCAGCACGGCCTCGAAGGGCTCGGCGTACAGCGCCACCCTGGTCAGCCGGGCGTCGTCGGCCCGTGGGGCGCCCCGGTACTCGACGGCCACCGCGAGGTCCGCCCGGCCCTCCAGGACCATCGGCAGGCTGGCGTCGCCCTCGGCGTCCAGCACCTTGAGCCGCACGCCGGGGGCGCGCCCGGCGAGCAGACCGACCGCCGGGGCGAGCACGGAGGCGATCGCGGTCGCGAAGGAGGCGACGGTGACCTCCCCGGAGACGCCCGCGCTGTACGCGGCGAGGTCGGCCTCGGCGCGCTCCAGCTGGGCGAGCACCACGTCGGCGTGGCCGAGCAGGATCTCCCCGGCGGCGGTCAGCCGCACGCCCCGGCCCTCCCTGGCGAGCAGGTGGTGGCCGGTCTCCTGCTCCAGGGCGGCCAGCTGCTGGGAGACCGCGGAGGGGGTCAGGTAGAGGGCGGCCGCCGCGGCGGTCACGGTGCGGTGGTCCGCCACGGCCCGCAGGGTCCGCAGCCGTCGTGCGTCGATCACGGTCCAATTCTGCCAGCGCGGCGCGGCGGACCGGCCCGGGCCCGGCGAGTGAGAGCCGACGGGCGGGCGCCGGCGGGCCGGCGGTTCCGGCCGGAGCTACGACCGGTGGCGTATTTCCGGCCGAGATCGTTCCCGGTCGTTGACCACCCGCCGGGACCGGCGCTTGGCTCTTCCCACCGGGCCGGCTGGGGCCGTGGGCCCGGGACCGTCACCAGGGGAGGACGATCCATGACCACCGCACGCACCCGCCGCCGGCTCGCCCGTACCGCCGCCGTCCTGCTGGCCACCGCCGTGGCCGGCGCCGCGATGCCCGCCGCCGAGGCCAAGCCGCCCAAGGGCGACACCGCCCGGGTCAGCGAGGGCGCCAAGGGCGAGGCGCTGGACGGCGCCTCCCTCGCGCTGGGGCTGAGCGGCGACGGCCGGCTCGCCCTGTTCTCCTCGGCCGCGACCAACCTGCTGCCGGGCGGCGCCGGAGCCGTGGGCGACGTCTACGTCCGGGACCTGCGCAACGGCCACACCGAGCGGATCAGCGTCGCCCCCGACGGCTCCGCGCTGGACGCGGCCAGCAACGACGCGGCGATCAGCGGCAACGGCCGGTACGTGGCGTTCTCCAGCTACGCCACCAATGTGGTGGCCGGGCAGCCGAAGCACCCCTCCGACGTCTTCGTCCGGGACCGCTGGACCGGCCGCACCGAGCTGGTCACCGCGGGCGACGGCAGCTCGGGCGCGGGCGACGACCAGAGCGGCCGCAACGCCTTCAACGCCGCCGTCAGCTGGGACGGCCGCTACGTGGTCTACTCCTCCGACCGCACCGACCTCGCCCCGGGCGTGCACCGCGGCAAGTTCAACGTCTTCGTCACCGACCGCTGGGCCCACACCACCCGGGCGGTCAGCACCGGCGCGGACGGCACCCCGGCCGACAACAGCTCCTACCGTCCGACGATCAGCGCGGACGGCAGCGTCATCGGCTTCACCTCGCGGGCCGGCAACCTGCTCCCGGCCGACCGGACCCCGCCCGCCTCCCCGGCCGCGGCCGGCACCGACGGCTCCACGGCCGCCGGCCCCGGCAACACCGCCGACCGCTCCGCCGGCACCGCCGAGGCCGCGCAGGCCGCCAGGACCACCGCCGACCACGCCGGGCCGGCCGCCATCCGCGCCTACCCGTACTACGTCTGGAACGCCCGCACCGGAAGGATCACCGGCGCCAGCTACGACGAGACCGGCGAGCTCACCGGCAGCGGCAACGACGCCCGGATCAGCCCCTCCGGCCGCTACGCGCTCTACACCGTCTTCACGGAGGGCGGCCGGCCCGGCTCGCACGGCCTCCACCAGGACGTCTACGTCCGTGAGCTGGCCACCGGCACGTCCACCAAGGTCGGCAAGCCGCTCTCCGGCGCCGCCGGCCTCGACTCCTCCTACGACCCGGCGATGTCGCTCACCGACCGCTGGGTGTACTTCACCTCCGACGTCACCGACCTGGTGCCGGGCGACACCAACGGGCAGGCCGACATCTTCCGCACCGAGCTGTCGACCGGGCGCACCGAGCGGGTCACCCTCACCCAGGACGGCTCGCAGAGCACCACGTCCGCGTTCTTCCCGCAGGTCGACGCCTTCGACACCACGCTGCTGTTCAGCGCCGAGGACGGCAACCTGGTGCCGGACGTCGCCAACACCACCACGGACGTCTTCCGGCGCCGCCTGTGACGCCCTGACCCCCCGACCCCCCTGCCTCCCCGACTCCCTGCTTCCCCGACTCCCTTGCGGCATACGCCCGTTGGCGTATTTCCCGAACGGGATCACCTCCGGCCGTTGACCCTCCGGCCCTCCCGACGGTTGGCTCTGCGGAAGCCCGCCGCCGGGAGGGAGTCCGGCCGGGCGATCCCAGGGGAGGACGATCCATGACCACCGCACGCACCCGCAGACGGCTCGCCCGCACCGCCGCCGTCCTGCTGGCCACCGCCGTGGCCGGCGCCGCGATGCCGGCCGCCCAGGCCAAGCCGCCCAAGGGCGACACCGCCAGAGTCAGCGAGACCACCAAGGGCGAGCAGCTCGACGGCTACTCGTCGGGGCTCGGGCTGAGCGAGGACGGCCGCTCCGCCCTGTTCCGCTCGGCCGCCACCAACCTGCTGCCCGAGCCGGGCACGCCGAACTCCGACGAGGTCTACGTCCGGAACCTGCGCAACGGGCACGTCGAGCGGATCAGCGTCGCCCCCGACGGCTCCCGGCTGAACGCCCCCACCGCCGACGCCTCGATCAGCGGCGACGGCCGCTACGTGGCCTTCAGCACCAGCGCCACCAACGTCGTTCCCGGGCAGCCGGCGCACCAGAGCGACGTCTTCGTCCGGGACCGCTGGACCGGCCGCACCGAACTGGTCACCGCCGGCGGCGTGCCCGGCGCCGGCGACCAGAGCCTGTTCAACGCCACGAGCCCCAGCATCAGCCGGGACGGCCGGTACGTCGCCTACGTCTCCAACCGCTCCGACCTCGCTCAGGGCACCGTGAAGCCCGGCAGGAACAACATCTACGTCACCGACCGCCGGACCGGGACCAGCCGGCTGGTCACCGTCGGCGCGGACGGCACAGCCGCCTCCGACTACTCCTTGGCACCGTCGATCAGCGCGGACGGCTCCACCGTCGCCTTCACCTCCAGGGCCAGGAACCTGCTCCCGGAGGACCCCGCCACCCCCGCCCCGGACACCGGGTCCGATCCCGGTGCCGGGCCCGGTGCCGGGTCGCCCGAACTGGCGGGCGGGCCCCGCTTCTACCCCACCTACGTCTGGAAGGCGGACACCGGCAAGATCACCGGCGGCAGCCTGAACGACGCCGGGCAGCCGTTCGACAGCCACAACGGCCGGATCAGCCCGGACGGCCGCTACGTGGTCTACAGCCTCGCGGTGTTCGGCACGGGGCTGCCGGGTCACGGCGGCATCCGGCTGGACGTGTACGTCCACGAGCTGGCCACCGGCAGGATCACCAACGTCAGCGCCGCCCTGCCGGGCACCGCCGCGGACGGGTCCTCCTCCGGCGCCGTGATGACGGCCGACGGCCGCTGGGTCTACTTCGACTCCTACGCCGACAACCTGGTCCCCGGCGACACCAACCAGGCCAACGACCTGTTCCGCCGTGACCTGTGGACCGGCCGGATCGAGCGGATCAGCCTCACCCGGGACGGCGGTCAGAGCGACACCCCTTCCTACGACCCGTTCGTGGACGCCACCGGCAGCACCGTGATCTTCGACGCCCTCGACGGCAACCTGGTGCCGGAGGACACCAACACCCTGCTGGACGTCTACCTGCGACACCTGTGACCCCGGCCTGACTCCCCTGTGGGGAAAGGCCGTTGACGCCTCCCTCCGCAGTCACGCACCCTGCGGACGGTTCTCGGCCGGAGGTACGAACAGTGGCGTATTTCCGGCCGGGAACGCATTGACCGAACACGCTCACGACGCTTGGCTCTTGCCCAGTCCGGGCCGCGGGGGTCGAAGGCCCGGGACCGTCACCAGGGGAGGACGTTCCATGACCACCGCACCCACCCGGCGCCGGCTCGCCAGGGCCGCCGCCGTCCTGCTGGCCACCGCCGTGGCCGGCGCCGTGACACCGGCCGCCGAGGCCAAGCCGCCCAAGGGCGACACCGCCCGGGTCAGCACCACCGCCAAGGGCGCCCAGCTCACCGGCACGTCGAGCGCGCTCGGACTGAGCGACGACGGCCGCTCGGCGTTGTTCGCCTCGAACGCCCCCGACCTGCTGCCCGTGGCCGGCGTCCCGAACACGAGCGACGTCTACGTCCGGGACCTGCGCAACGGCCACGTCGAACGCGTCAGCGTCGCCGACGACGGCTCCAGGCTCGACGCGCCCACCACGGACGCCTCGATCAGCGGCGACGGCCGCTACGTCGCCTTCAGCACCGCCGCCACCAACGTCGTCCCCGGCCAAGTCCCGCACCCCAGCGACGTCTACGTCCACGACCGCCGGACCGGAAGCACCGAACTGATCTCCGCCGCGGCCGTGCCGAACACCGACGACCAGTCCTACCGGGTCTCCGAGAACCCCAGCATCAGCCAGGACGGCCGCTATGTGGCCTTCTCCTCCAACCGCACCGACTTCCTGCCCGAGTCGGACCTGCAACGCCAGTGGAGGAACATCTACGTCTTCGACCGCTGGACCGAGACCTCCCGGCTGATCACCGTCGGCGCGGACGGCAGCCGCGCCCGCCACTCCTCCTTCCGGCCGACGATCAGCGCGGACGGCTCCGCCGTCGTCTTCAAGTCCCGGGCCCGCAACCTGGTCCCGAGCCCCGGGACCGATACCCCTGCTCCCGCGCCCGAGCCCGGCCCGGACGTCGACTCCGAGGCACCCGACACCGAGGCACCCGGCACCGACCCCCTGCTCCCGCGCCTGCCCCGCTACGACGCCGCCTACGCCTGGACCGCCGACACCGGCAGGATCGTCGCCGCGAGCGTGACCGACACCGGGCGTTTCGACGGCACCTGGGACACCCGGATCAGCCCGGACGGCCGCTACGCCCTCTACAGCATCCCGGCCCGGGAGGTCCCGGTGCCGCCGCGCCTCCCCCACCCCCTCCACGTGTTCGCCCACGATCTGGCGACCGGCAAGGTCACCAGGATCGACACCCGTCTGCCGGGCACCACGGAGCGCAACTCCTCGTCAGGTCCCGCCATGACGGGCGACGGCCGCTGGGTCTACTTCCACTCCGAGGCCGACAACCTGGTCCCCGGTGACACCAACGGCGTCCGCGACGTCTTCCGCCGCGACCTGTGGACCGGCCGGATCGAACGTGTCAGCCTCACGCTGGACGGCGAGCAGAACGACTCCAGGGCCGAGTACCCCTTCCCGGACGAGTCCGGCGACACAGTGATCTTCAGCGCCGACGACGGAAACCTCGTCCCCGGGGACACCAACGCCACCACGGACGTGTTCCTGCGCCGCCTGTGACCCTTCGCTGACTCCCTTGCGCGGCAGGGCCGTTGACGCCTCCGTCCACGGTCGCGCACGCGACGGTTCTCGGCCGGAGGTACGACCACTGGCGTATTTCCGGCCGAGATCGGGCCCGGTCGTTGACCGACCATCCGCGCGCCGCTTGGCTCGTCCCCAGTCCGGGCCGCGGGGGTCGAGGGCCCGGGACCATCACCAGGGGAGGACGATCCATGACCACCGCACGCACCCGCCGCCGGCTCGCCAGGGCCGCCGCCGTCCTGCTGGCCACCGCCGTGGCCGGCGCCGCGATGCCCGCCGCCCAGGCCAAGCCGCCCAAGGGCGACACCGCCAGAGTCAGCGAGACCACCAAGGGCGCACAGCTCAACGGCCCGTCGAGTGCGCTCGGACTGAGCGACGACGGCCGCTTCGCGCTGTTCACCTCGGCCGCGACCGACCTGCTGCCCGGGCCCGGCACCCCGAACACGGACGAGATCTACGTCCGGGACCTGCGCAACGGCCACGTCGAGCGGATCACCGTCGCCGCGGACGGCTCCCGGCTCAACGCGCCGACCACGGACGCCTCGATCAGCGGCGACGGCCGCTACGTGGCGTTCACCACCACCGCCACCAACGTGGTGCCGGGCCAGGTGGCGCACGACAGCGACCTCTTCGTCCACGACCGCTGGAGCGGGCACACCGAACTGATCGCCGCGGACGGCCCGTACGGCGTCCCGAGCCTGAGCCGGGACGGCCGCTACCTCGCCTACGGAGCCCTGCGCACCGACGTCGACCCGAGTGTGCAGCGGCGCTACTACGACATCTTCGTCACCGACCGCCGGACCCACACCACCCGGCTGGTCACCACCGGCGCGGACGGCGGCGCCACCAACAACAACTCCTACAACGCGACGATCAGCGCGGACGGCTCCACCGTCGGCTTCACCTCCAGGGCCGGCAACCTGCTCCCCCGCGACCCCGCCCAGACCGACCCCACCCAGACCGACCCCGGCGCGACCGACCCCGGCGACGGGGCTCCGGGGCTGACCGCGCCCCGCTTCTACCCGTACTTCGTCTGGAAGGCCGACACCGGCAAGATCTCCGGCGCCAGCCTGGACGGCGAGGGGTGGCTGCACGGCGTCAGCGGCGGAGCCCGGCTCAGCCCCGACGGCCGCTACGCGCTCTACGGCGTGCCGGTCCGCCTCCGGCCCAGCCCCTACAGCTTCCGGATGGACCTGTACGCCCGGGAACTGGCCACCGGCAAGCTCACCCGGCTCAACGCCTTCCTGCCCGGCACCACGAGCGACGAGGGCGCCGGCCACCCCGCCATGACGGCCGACGGCCGCTGGGTCTACTTCCACTCCGCAGCCGACAACCTCGTCCCCGGCGACACCAACGGCGTCAGCGACGTGTTCCGCCGCGACCTGTGGACCGGCCGGATCGAACGCGTCAGCCTCACCAGGGACGGCGAGCAGAGCAACGCCCCCGCCGAGAACCCGTACGTGGACGAGTCCGGCGACACGGTCGTCTTCCATGCCGAGGACGGCAACCTGGTGACCGGCGACAC
This sequence comes from Streptomyces sp. CBMA156, assembly GCF_014596515.1. Taxonomy (GTDB): domain Bacteria; phylum Actinomycetota; class Actinomycetes; order Streptomycetales; family Streptomycetaceae; genus Kitasatospora. The sequence goes on along the minus strand of NZ_MSJQ01000225.1, from coordinate 8,684 downwards.
CAACGCCGCCACGGACGTCTTCCTCCACCGCCTGTGACGGCCCGACCGCCCGACGTCATGATGGCTTGATTCCCTGTCCACATACGCCTGTTGACGTATTTTCCGCCGAGATCACCCGCGGACGTTGACCCCCGGCCCTCCCGACGATTGGCTCTGCCGAAAGCCCGTCGCCGGGAGGGAGCCCGGCCGGGCGATCGGAGGGGAAGACCTCATGACACGTACCACCCGTACCACCCGCACCCGGTGGCCGGCCGGCGCCGCCGGCGCACTGGCCGCGGCCGCCCTGATCGCCGTCACCGCCGCGCCCGCCCAGGCCGCCCCGCCACTGCGCGGCACCGTCCAGGTGAGCGCCGGGGTGAACGGCGCCGTGCCCGACAACCAGTCGTTCAGCCTGGGCGTCAACGCGAACGGCCGCTACGCGCTGTTCAGTTCCTGGGCGACGAACCTGGTGTCCCAGCCCGCACGGGGCGGCCGCGACGTCTACCTGAAGGACCTGTCGACCGGCCGGGTCGAGCGGGTCAGCCTGGCGAACTCGGGCGAGGGACAGGCCGGCTGGTCCGAAGAGGCCGCGATCAACGCCGACGGCCGCTACGTCGCCTTCGTGAGCAACGGCGAGGACGTGGTGCCCGGCATGCAGGTCAAGGGCCGCACCGAGGTGTACGTCCGGGACCGGTGGACCGGCCGCACCGAGCTGGTCAGCGGCGGGCTCACCTCCACCGATCCCGACCAGTTCCACTACTCCTACGCACCCTCGATCAGCGCCGACGGCCGGTACGTCGCGTTCGTGTCCTCCCGGAAGGACCTGGATCCGACCGTCGTGGATCCCGAGCCCGAGCCGGAACCCGAGCCCTCGCTCGCCAGGCCCTACACCTGGAAGCTCAACATCTACCTCACCGACCGCCGGACCCACACCACCCGGCTGATCTCGCGCGACGCGACCGGCAAGCCCGGCGAGAGCACCTCCTTCCACCCGAAGCTCAGCGCGGACGGCCGCACCATCGGCTTCGGCTCCCTCTCGGACCTGCTGCCGCCCGAGCAGCCCCCCGCCGCCGCGCCGGCAGCCGGGACCGCCGACGTGGACCTGCCCCCGGGCGCCGAGAAGTACCTGCCCGCCGGGGCGCAGCCGAGCCTGGCCCGCCCGACGAGCGCCGTCTACTACACGTACGACGTGCCCTCGGGGAAGCTCTCGCCCGCGAGCTTCGACGTCGGCGGCTCGCTCGCCTACGCGGCCTTCGACGCCACGATCAGCCCCGACGGGCGGCGCGCGGTCTACGCCCTGTCCGAGCCGGGCGGCTCGACCGGCGGCCACCGCTCCCACACCGTTCTGCACGTCCGGGACCTGCGGACGGGCACCGTGACGAAGGTCAGTGCCGGTCTGCCCGGCACCAGCTCGGTCGGTTCCTCCGGCCACGGCTCGATCACCGCCGACAACCGCTGGCTCTACTTCGAGTCCGCCGCCGACAACCTGGTGGCGGGCCCGCAGCACCCGGGCTGGGACGTCTACCGCCAGGACCTGCGCACCGGCCGCACCGAGCGGGTCGCCACCGCGCCGGACGGCTCGCTCGGCAACGGATCGTCGAACGAGCCGTTCGTGTCGGCCAACGGCAGGACCGTGGTGTTCGGCTCGACCAGCGGCAACCTGGTCGCCGGCACCGACGTCCCGGCGGCCGAGGGCTACCAGGTCTTCGCCAAGCCGGCCCGGAGCCACCACGTCGGCGCCGACGACCAGGGCGAGAACGAGGACGACTGACCGGCCCGCGCCGCCCGGGAACCACGACGGGGGCGGGACGTCGGCCTGGGCCGGCGTCCCGCCCCCGCGGTGGGAGGGTGGGGCAGGTGGTCGGTGGGCCGTGTGCGGGGCGGATCGATTCGCCTCCGCCGCACGGCGGTGGTGAGCCCGTGGGCCGGTCCGGTTCCGAGCGGTCCGGCCCACGGGCGGTCTGGTCGGGCCTGGAGCGGCCCTGGGTGGGAGGGTCAGCCCTCCATCGCGGCGCGCGCGTCCACGAAGGCCGCGACGGCGCGCTCGACGTCCTCGGTGGAGTGCGCCGCGGACAGCTGCACCCGGATCCTGGCCTTGCCGTGCGGCACCACCGGGTAGGAGAAGCCGATCACGTACACGCCGCGCTCCAGCAGCAGCTCGGCGAGCCGGCCGGCCACGGCCGCGTCGCCGATCATCACCGGGGCGATCGGGTGGTCGCCGGGCAGGATCTCGAAGCCGGCCTCGGTCATCTTCGTCCGGAACAGCGCGGTGTTGGCCGCCAGCCGCTCGCGCAGCTCGTTGGACTTCTCGACCAGGTCGAGCACCTTGAGCGAGGCGGCCGCGATCACCGGGGCCAGCGAGTTGGAGAACAGGTACGGACGGGAGCGCTGGCGCAGCAGGGCGACGATCTCCCGGCGGGCCGCGACGTAGCCGCCGGAGGCGCCGCCGAGGGCCTTGCCGAGGGTGCCGGTGATGATGTCCACGCGGTCCGTCACGCCGTGCAGTTCGGGGGTGCCGCGGCCGCCCGCGCCGACGAAGCCGACGGCGTGCGAGTCGTCCACCATGACCATGGCGTCGTAGCGGTCGGCCAGGTCGCAGATCTCGCGCAGCGGGGCGACGTAGCCGTCCATCGAGAAGACGCCGTCGGTGACGATCAGGCGGCGGCGGGCGTCCTGGGTGTCCTGGAGCTGCTTCTCCAGGTCGGCCAGGTCGCGGTTGGCGTAGCGGTGGCGGCGGGCCTTGCTGAGCCGGATGCCGTCGATGATGCTGGCGTGGTTCAGCGCGTCGGAGATGACGGCGTCGCGGTCGTCCAGCAGGGTCTCGAAGACACCGCCGTTGGCGTCGAAGCAGGAGGAGTAGAGGATCGTGTCCTCCTGGCCGAGGAAGGCCGAGAGGCGGTCCTCCAGCTCCTTGTGGACGTCCTGGGTGCCGCAGATGAAGCGGACCGAGGCCATCCCGTAGCCCCAGCGGTCCAGCGCGTCCTTGGCGGCGGCGAGCACCTCGGGGTGGTCGGCCAGGCCGAGGTAGTTGTTGGCGCAGAAGTTCAGCACCTCGCCAGGGCGGCCGCCGCCGGTGACGGTGACCGCGGCGCTCTGCGGGCTGCCGATCACCCGCTCGGGCTTGAACAGGCCCGCCTCGCGGATCTCGTCCAGGGTGGCGGCGACGTCGGCACGCACGTTGTCGAACACTGCGGGTCTCCTTGGCAGTTCGGCGGGGTTCAGGCGGGCGGGTTCGGCGGGTTTCAGCGGGCCGGGGCTCGGACCGGGCGGGGTTCAGGCCGTCCAGTCGAGGATGATCTTGCCGCAGTTGCCGCTCGCGGCGTCGTCGAACGCGGCCTCGTAGTCGGCGGCGGCGTAGCGGCCGGTGATCACCGGGCTGAGGTCCAGGCCGCCCTCCAGCAGCACGGACATCGCGTACCAGGTCTCGAACATCTCACGGCCGTAGATGCCCTTGATGGTGATCATCGAGGTGACGATCGAGGCCCAGTCCACCGGGAACTGCTCGGCGGGCAGGCCGAGCATGGCGATCTTCCCGCCGTGGGTCATGTTGGCGATCATCGACTGCATCGCCTCGGGGCGGCCGGACATCTCCAGGCCGACGTCGAAGCCCTCGCGCAGGCCGAGCTTCTGCTGGCCCTCCTCGATGGTGTGCTGGGAGACGTCGAGCGCCAGCGTCACGCCGACCTCGCGGGCCAGGTCGAGGCGGTACGACGAGACGTCGGTGATCATCACGTTGCGGGCGCCGGCGTGCTTGGCGACGGCGGCGGCCATGATGCCGATCGGTCCCGCGCCGGTGACCAGCACGTCCTCGCCGATCAGCGGGAAGGACAGCGCGGTGTGCACGGCGTTGCCGAACGGGTCGAAGATCGCGGCCACGTCCAGGTCGACCGGCACCCGGTGCACCCAGACGTTGGAGGCGGGCAGCGCCACGTACTCGGCGAAGGCACCGTCCCGGTTGACGCCCAGGCCGACGGTGTTGCGGCACAGGTGGCGGCGGCCGGCCAGGCAGTTGCGGCACTTGCCGCAGACCAGGTGGCCCTCGCCGCTGACCAGGTCGCCGACCGTGATGTCCGCGACGCCCGCGCCGATCTCGGCGACCTCGCCGACGAACTCGTGGCCGAGCACCAGCGGGGTCCTGATGGTCTGCTGCGCCCAGCCGTCCCACTTGCGGATGTGCAGGTCGGTGCCGCAGATGCCGGTCCGCAGCACCTTGATCAGCACCTCGCCGGGGCCGATCTCGGGCATGGGGACGTCCATCAGCCAGAGCCCGGGCTCGGCCTGCTGCTTGACGAGTGCCTTCACGGCGGGCTCCTGACGTGCGGGTGGGACGGCCCGCGGGTGCGGGCAGGCCGAAGGGGCCCGGTTCGGCCGCTCCTGACGGGCGCACACTCCGGACAGGCAGAAATCTGCCTGGTGGGGGCGGGTGCGGTCCATCGAGGAATTCTTAACGGCGGCCGCAGCTGGGCTGAACGATCGTGCCCGAGCAGCGGCCGGCGGCGGGTGCGGCGTGCCGGTGCTCACCCGTCCGGCCGAGCGCGGGGCGGCCCTCGCGACACCGCCCGCCGGCCGTCCCCGGGTGCTTGACGCCCGGAGGTGCCAGGCCACGGTTCGCCAGCGGGGCGCGGCACTCGGCTGACGGCGCTCCCGTTCGGGTCAGCCCGGCGCCGACCCGCGCGCGGCCGCCCGACGCCGGTGCTTACGGTGACGACGCTCCCCCGCGGCCCCGTGGAGCGGCGCTCCGGCCCCGCCGAGCAGCGCGCCGGGGCCCTTCGCCAAGGGGCCGTCCGCCCCAGAGAGGCCCCTCCGCCGATGACCGACACCCGACGGCCGCGCCCGGCCGTTCCCTGCTCCCCGCGCGTCCCCCGCCCGCCGCACGCCGCCGTCCCCCGCTCCGTACGGGTGGCCTCGGCCGCCCTCGCGCTGGCCGGCCTGCTCGCCGTCTCCGCCTGTTCCGGGGACTCCAAACCCGCGCGGCCCGGCGCCGGCGCCGCGGTCACCGCCGAACCGGCCGCGCTCAGCCCGTCCCCCACCCAGGGCGGCAGCCCGTCCGGCGGGGTGGTGGCCCTCACCCCGGCCGTCCAGGCGAAGCTGGACGCCGCGATCAAGCAGGTGATGAGCGAGGTCTCCATCCCCGGGGTGATCGTCGGCTACACCACCCCCGACGGCAGCTACCAGCGCACCTTCGGCGTCGCCGACAAGTCCGCGGGGACGGCGATGTCCCCCGACCTGTACATGCGGATCGGCAGCGTGACCAAGACCTTCACCACGACCGGCATCCTGCGGCTCGTGGACCAGGGCAAGCTGGGCCTGGACGACCCGGTCTCCAAGTACGTCCAGAACGTGCCCGGCGGCGACGGGATCACCCTCCGCCAGCTCGGCGAGATGCGCAGCGGCCTCTTCAACTACACCCTGGACTCCGGCTTCCAGCAGGCGTTCTTCAACGACCCGAGCCGCCCGTTCACCCCGGACCAGCTGCTCGGGTACGCGTTCAAGCACCCGGCGAACTTCTCCCCGGGCAGCAGCTACGAGTACTCCAACACCAACCTGATCCTGCTCGGCCTGGTCGTCGAGAAGGTCGGCGGGCAGCCGCTCCAGGACTTCCTGACGCAGCAGGTGTTCACCCCGGCCGGGCTCACCAAGACCAGCCTGCCGACCGACGCGGCCTTCCCCGACCCGCACGCCCACGGCTACACCAACCAGACGCTCAGCGGGCAGGTCGAGGACTCCACCACCTGGAACCCGTCCTGGGGCTGGGCCGCCGGCGCCGCGATCTCCACCCTCGCCGACCTCCAGACCTGGGCCAAGGTGCTGGCCACCGGTGAGCCGCTGCTCAAGCCCGCCACCCAGGCGGAGCGGCTCAAGACCGTGCCCGTCGGGTCGGGGCCCGACCTCGGCTACGGCTTCGGGGTGTTCAACACGCACGGCTGGATCGGCCACAACGGCTCGCTGCCCGGGTACCAGAGCGTGGTGATCTACCTGCCCCAGGCGAAGGCCAGTCTGGCCATCCTGCTCAACACCGACATCAGCCACGACGGTTCGGAGCCCTCGACGTTCCTGGCGCGGGCGATCACCCAGATCGTCTCGCCGGACAACGTCTACACGCTGCCCACCCCGCCCGGCTCGGGCTCGCCCACCGCCTCCCCGTCCCCGTCCCCGTCGGTCTCGCCCACGGCCTCCCCCACGCCGCTGGTCTCCCCCACCGTCTCGCCCACGGTCTCGCCCACGGCGACCGGTACCGTCACGCCGCACCTCTCCTGAACCCGGGAGCACCGCGCGAGGCCCGGCCCGGTCGTCCGGGCCGGGCCTCGCGGCGCGCCGTCGAGTTCCCGGCGTCGACTCCCCGGCTTCAACTCCCCAGCACCCTGGCCAGGTCGTACGAGACCGGTTCCTCCAGCTGCGCGTAGGTGCAGCTCTCCGGCGCGCGGTCCGGCCGCCAGCGGCGGAACTGCGCGGTGTGCCGGAACCGGGTGCCCTCCATGTGGTCGTAGGCGACCTCGACCACCCGCTCGGGGCGCAGCGCGATCCAGGACAGGTCCTTGCCGCCGGTCCAGCGGCTGACCGCGCCGGGCAGCCGGCCCTCGGCGTGCGCGGCCTCGTCCGCCCAGCCGCCCCAGGGGTGCCTGGCGATGTCGTCCATCCGCAACGGGGCCAGCTCCTCGGCGAGTTCGCGCCGGCGGGCCATCGGGAAGGCCGCGCAGACGCCGACGTGCTGGAGCCTGCCCCCGTCGTCGAAGATGCCGAGCAGCAGCGAGCCGACCACCGGGCCGCTCTTGTGCTCGCGGTAGCCGGCCACCACGCAGTCGGCGGTGCGCTCGTGCTTGATCTTGTACATGGTCCGCTCCCCCGGCCGGTACGGCTGGTCCAGCGGTTTGGCCACCACGCCGTCCAGCCCGGCGCCCTCGAACTCGGCGAACCAGGTGCCGGCGAGGTCGAGGCCGGTGGTGGCGGGGGCGGTGAACACCGGGTCCGCGGCGTCCGCGAGCGCGGCCTCCAGGGCCGGGCGGCGCACCGACAGCGGCTCGTCCAGCAGCGAGTCCTCACCGAGGGCGAGCAGGTCGAAGGCGACGAAGGAGGCCGGGGTCCGCTCGGCGAGCAGCTTCACCCGGCTCGCGGCCGGGTGGATCCGCTCCAGCAGCTCCTCGAAGCGCAGCCGGCCGTCCCGGGCGATCACCACCTCGCCGTCCAGCACGCAGCGCGGCGGCAGCTCCCGCCGGAACGCCTCGACCAGCTCGGGGAAGTACCTGGTCAGCGGCTTGCCGGTGCGGCTGCCGAGCTCCACCTCGTCGCCGTCGCGGAACACGATGGAGCGGAAGCCGTCCCACTTGGCCTCGTACTGCATTCCGGGCGGGATCCTGGCCACCGACTTGGCGAGCATCGGCGCCACCGGCGGCATCACGGGCAGGTCCATGGGTCCGATGGTCGCCCCGATGGCCTCGGGGCGCGCGTCGGGCGCGCGGCGCCTAGCGTGAGGGGCATGGGCTCAGCCGTGGAACTGGATGTCGCCGGGCGCACCGTCCGGCTGTCGAATCCGGACAAGGTGTACTACCCCGAGCGAGGCTTCACCAAGCTGGACGTCGCCCGGTACTACCTGGCCGTCGCCGACGGGGTGCTGCGCGGGCTGCGCGACCGGCCGACCACCCTGCAGCGCTTCCCGGACGGCGTGGACGGCGAGTTCTTCTACCAGAAGCGCGCGCCCAAGGGCCTGCCGGAGTGGCTGCCCACCGCCCGGATCGAGTTCCCCAGCGGCCGCTCCGCCGACGAGATCTGCCCCACCGAACCGGCCGCCGTGCTGTGGGCGGCCAACCTCGGCTGCCTCACCTTCCACCCCTGGCCGGTGCGGCGCTCCGACACCGACCACATCGACGAGCTGCGGATCGACCTCGACCCGCAGCCCGGCACCGACTTCCACGACGCCGTCCGCGCCGCCCACGAGCTGCGCGCCCTGCTGGAGGAGCACGGGCTGCGCGGCTGGCCCAAGTCCTCCGGCGGGCGCGGCCTGCACGTGTACGTGCCGCTGGCGCCCGAGTGGACCTTCACCGACGGACGGCACGCGGTGATCGCGCTCGGCCGGGTCCTGGAGCAGCGGATGCCGGGGAAGGTCACCACCGCCTGGTGGAAGGAGGAGCGCGGCGAGCGGATCTTCGTCGACTACAACCAGATGGCGCGCGACCGCACCATCGCCTCCGCCTACTCGCTGCGCGCCCGCCCCCGGGCCACCGCCTCCGCCCCGCTGCGCTGGACGGAACTGGACGACGCCGCCCCCGAGGACTTCGACCTGCGCACCGTCCCCGCCCGGTTCGCCGAACTCGGCGACCTGAACGCGGAGATGGACGGCCGGGCGTACCGGCTGGAGGGCCTGCTGGAGCTGTACGAGAAGCAGCTGCGGGACGAGGGCCTCGGCGAACTCCCCTACCCGCCCGACCACCCCAAGGCGGCCGGCGAGCCCACCCGCGTCCAGCCGAGCCGCGCCAGGAGGACCGGCCGGCCGGACCGCGCGGAGGAGGAGTAGCGCCGTACGGCCGGACTCAGCGCCGCGCGCCCGCCGGGGCCAGCCCGGCGACGATGCGGACGGCCTCGGCGATCTGCCCGTCCGTCAGGTCGCCGCGGGCGGTGAGCCGCAGCCGGGATATGCCGTCCGGGACGGACGGCGGGCGGAAGCAGCCGACGGCGAGGCCCGCCCGGCGGCAGTCGGCGGCCCAGGCGAC
>NZ_MSJQ01000224.1 GCF_014596515.1 Streptomyces sp. CBMA156 | reverse complement strand
CGTTGGCGGGGCGTGCCGTCCGGGCCGGTGACGACGACGGCGCTGAGCGCGTCCGCCTCGGCCACGGCCTGCCTCAGCGCCTGCTCGAACCGGTCCTCGTCGAGCGGGCCGGTGATCTCGACGGCGTCGCCGGTGTTGTAGACCGGGCTGGCCGGGTCGAGCGCCTGGGCGTACCAGATGGCGGCCTGGGCGGCGAGCAGGGGGATGTCGTCGGTCTGGCTGTCGGCGATCTGGGTTTCGACGGCAGGCATGGGGTGGAGAGCTCCTCGGGGATCCGGAACGCCTTACTTAGGTTAGCCTAATCTAACTTCATATGATCTGGTCAACGGCCTCGCACGGCCGGGCCCCTGACACCCCGGAGGCGCCCCATGTCCCCGACCGAGCCGCTGCCGCAGGGCACCGGACCCACCGCCGCCAAGGAGGCCGTGCGCACGCGCGTCCTCGCCCTGCGGACGGAACTGCTCGCGCTCAGCCGGCGCATCCACGCCCACCCCGAGACCGCCTTCGAGGAACACCTGGCGGCCGCCTGGTGCACCGAACTGCTGCGCGGGCACGGCTACTCGGTCACCGCGCCCGCACACGGCCTGGCCACCGCGTTCGACGCGCGCCTCGGCAGCGGTCCGGTCACCGTCGCCCTGGTCTGCGAGTACGACGCGCTGCCCGGGCTCGGCCATGCCTGCGGGCACAACCTGATCGCCGCCGCCGGGATCGGCGCGGCCCTCGGGCTCGCCCCGTACGCGGACGAACTCGGGCTCACCGTACGGGTGATCGGCGCGCCGGCCGAGGAGCGCGGGGCCGGCAAGGCCCTGCTGCTGGAGGCCGGGGCGTTCGACGGGGTGGACGCCGCGATGATGGTCCACCCCTGCCCGGTCGAGGTCGCCGACTTCCGCTCCTTCGCCCTCGGCACCCTGTCCGTCCGCTACACCGGGCGGGCCGCCCACCCGAGCCTCGACCCGCACCGGGGACGCAACGCCGCCGACGCGCTCACCGTCGCCCAGGTCGCGATCGGGCTGCTGCGCCAGCAACTCCCCCCGCAGTGGCGGGTGCACGGCATCACCACGGCGGCCGGGACGGCGCCGAACCTGATACCGGACAGCGCGAGCGCCGAGTACGAGATCCGGGCCTCGGCGGCCGAGGACCTCGCCGAACTGCGCTCCCGGGTCGAGGACTGCTTCCGCGCCGGGGCACTCGCCACCGGGTGCGAGGTGGAACTGACCCGGCCCGAGCCTGACTACCTGGACATGCGCTCCGACCCCCGGCTGCTGGCCCTGTGGCGGGCCAACGCGGCGGCGCTCGGCCGGCCGGAGCCGGTCGAGAGCGGACCCTTCGCCTGTACGGACATGGGGAACGTGTCGCACGCGGTGCCGTCGATCCATCCGGTGCTGGACATCACGGGCGGCACCTGTGCTCCGCACGAGGCGGCGTTCGCCGAGGCGGCGCTGGGCGCGGAGGCGGAGCGGGCGGTGCTGGACGGCGCGGTGGCGATGGCCTGGACGGCGGTGGACCTGACGGCGGGCGAGGCGGCGGGCCAAGCAGCGGGCCGGGCGGCGGCCGAGCCGCGCTGACCGGCACTGACCGGCGGGTGACGGCCGACAACTTTCAGCAGACAGATGATGAAATCTGTTCGCTGAAAGTTGTCACTTGAAACCCGGCCCTCACCCGCCGAGCAGCGCCCCGGGCGCGACCCGTACCGCCGTCACGCCCAGCTCCCGCACCAGCGCCCCGACCTCGCCCTCCTGCCACGGATCGGCGAGCACCACCGCGGCACCCGTCCGCAGCGGCCACAGGTACTCCCAGAGCGGCAGGCCCAGGTGCAGCACCCGGTCGCCCGGACCGAGCGGGTGGTCCGCCTGGAGCTCGCGCACCCGGCGGTCCGCCTCGGCATGGGTGAGCCGGACGGCGGTCGGGCGCCCGCCCGGGCCGTACCCGACGCAGAGCAGGTGCTGCGGGTGGCGTCAGCGCCCTGGGCGGGTCGGTGGGCAGCTCGCCCGCCGTCTCCAGCCCGTCGAGCGCCCCCGGCACCCCCTCCCCCAGCACGCAGACCGGAGCGTTCTCCGCGAGCAGCCGCTCCCGCCGCCCCGGGGTGTCGGCCGGGTCCAG
>NZ_MSJQ01000223.1 GCF_014596515.1 Streptomyces sp. CBMA156 | reverse complement strand
GGCCGGGCGTGCGGGCGTGCGGGCGGCTCGCGGGTGGCGTCAGCCGCGGCGGGTCGGTGAACTCCGGCGCGCGGGCGGCGCGATCCGCACCCGCTCGGTGGCGGGAGCCTTCTCGAGGTCGTCCAGTTGGGCGAGGACGGTGGCGCGCAGCTCGTCGTCGTCCGCGAAGTGGTGGTCGTGGAAGAGGGTGTACCCCGACCACATCAGGTTGGCGCAGACCCGGGCCGGGACCCGGCCGGTCCTGGCGCCCATGCCGACCAGGGCGACCGAGCGGACGGAGCCCGGCTCCAGCAGGTTCTGCCGGTGGACGGCCTGGAAGGCGGCGGCGCAGGCCAGGGCCACGTTCAGGGTCTCGCTGACGTTCTGCGAGGAGGTCCGCATGGTCGGGGCCGAGATCAGGAACCGGGGGTTGACGGCGCCGGACGGGACGCAGACCGCGCTGCCGACCGGGAGGCTGCCGGCGTGCTGCTCGCGGATCGCCTTCTGCACCCGCAGCTGGATGCCCGCGCCCAGGTGGCGCTTGACCGCGGCGTCCGTCCCGCCGTCCATTCGGCCGCGGGAGTTGGTGGGGCTGACCCAGGCGTCGACCTCCGCGGTGAGCAGCGAGGCGTGCCGGATCTCGATCCCGGGGACGTCGGCGAAGGCCGCCCGCCAGGACTCCACGACCGTCGCGTCGAGGTCGGTCAGCACCACCCTGAGCGGCGCCTGCGTGCGGTCCGTGGTCATGTCGGGGCTCCTGTCGGTCCGGTTCCTTGGTGACACCGACGAAGCTAGCGCGCGGCACTGACAGTCCGTCCGGTCCCGTCCGGTCCCGTCCACCGAGGCCGGGGGCGGCCGGTGCGGCGTTCCGGGCGGGTGGGGACTGTCAGACCCGGCTGGTAGGACTGTGCTGTCCGCCAGGGAAGCTGACGGATCGTCATTCGTCATTCGCCCGCCGTCCGCACGGTCCCGACCAGCCGGAGTTGCACCACCATGAGCGCTGTCGACACCCCCGCCGCCGCCCAGCCCGACCCGAGCGACCCGCTGGCCCTCGCGGAGCTCTTCACTGGTGGCGGCGAGCCGTGGCTGCCGCTGCTGAAGCCGGTCATCGAGGCGCAGCCCGGCGCGGCCTCGTTCATCGGCCCCGGTCGCGGCCCCGAGGTCGTCCCGGTCCGCGAGCTGACCTTCCAGGCGCTCAAGCCGCACGCGCCGCACGAGTGGAAGGTCGTCGTCTTCGGCCAGAACCCGTACCCGCGGCCGGAGAGCGCCACCGGCATCGCGATGTTCGACAACACCTTCCACGACTGGAAGGACAGCCAGTTCGGCCGGGTGATCAGCATCCGCTGCCTGATCAAGGCCGCGGCGATGTGGAAGTACGGCATCCCCAAGAAGACGCCGATCGCCGACATGCGGGCGCTGCTGAAGGAGCGGGGGACCGTCCAGCCGCCGGAGTGGTTCCAGGCGATGCTCACCCAGGGCGTGCTGCTGCTGAACGCGGCGCTGACCGCGAGCGGCGACGGCGCGATGGGACCGGACCAGCACACCGGGTTCTGGCGGCCGGTCGCCGAGCGGATCGTGGAGGAGATCCTCCGGGCCAAGCAGCAGGCGGCCGAGGAGGACCGCTTCGTGGTCTTCGCCTGGTGGGGTGCGCACGCGCGCAGCCTGAAGAACGTCGTGCTGCGGTTGCAGCAGAAGTACCCCGAGGTCGAGGTCCGCCACATCGACCACGCCAACCCGGCGGCCCAGGGGGACATCTTCTGCGACGGAGAGCACTTCGCCACGGTGAACGCGGCGCTCGCCTCGCTCGGCGCCGAGGAGGTCGACTGGCTGCCCAGCACGGGCTGGAACGCGTCGTCGGCGCAGGGCGGCGGGGCGCAGGACGGGGTCGCCGAGCGGATGGGCGCCTTCATCGCCTCCACCATGGAGCTGCACCAGCTCTACCTGGACCGGCTCGCCGGAGTGAAGGACGAGGGCCTCGTCCTGCCCGCCATCACCGGCGTGTTCGACACCCCGCTGATGGGGTTCCGGGAGGCGGTGGCCCCGGTCGCCGAGCTGCTGCGGGGGCTGGACCGGCACGTGTCGCTGTCGCACGACTTCGGCAAGCGGCGGGTGGACGAGCCGGCCGCAGGCCTGTCGGGCGGAGTCTCCGGAGGCCCGGCCGCAGGGCTCCCCGCCGGGCTCCCGGCCGGGCTCTCCGCCGACGAGATCGCCGCGCTGTACCTGTACACCTGCGAGTCCGCGTTCTACCGGGAGATCAACGCGGTGCTCCGCTCGCCGGACCGCGGCCGGCTGGTGCCCTACCTGCCGTACCTGCGGCTGCTGTTCGCGGCGGTGTCGCGGCTGCCCGTCCGCACCGAGCCGCTCTGGCGCGGGGTCTCGCTGGACCTGCGCCGGCAGTACCCGCTCGGCAGGACGGTGACGTGGTGGGGCGTTTCCTCCTGCACCTCCAAGCTCGGGGTGGCGCGGTCCTTCCTCGGCAGCAGGGGCAAGCGGACGCTCTTCGAGGTGCGCCCGGTGCGGGCCACCGGCATCCAGAACTTCTCGGCGTTCACCGGCGAGGAGGAGTTCATCCTGCTGCCCGGCACCCAGCTCCAGGTGACGGACGTCAAGGCGGAGCGCGGCGGCCTGTGCACCGTGACGCTGACCGAGCTGGAGGAGGCGCCCCTGGTGTCCTGAGGCGTGCCCGAGGCCTCCCGGGGTGTTCCGTAGCCATCTGTCGTAACTGGGTCAGTATTTTTACTGAGTTAAGTTATGCTGGACTTCGAGCATCCGGTGACCTCGTGGTGCGGGAAGGGACGCGAACGATGACCTCGGAAACCCAGAGCCTCGACGGCGAACTGGAACGCGAGCGGGCCTACGTCGAGGCCTGCCGGGTGGCGACGGCCCGGCAGGTCGAGGACGCCGGCCACCAGGTCGTCGCCGGGGAAGACGTCTCCGGCGACGGCGCCAGCGCGGAGGCGCTCGGCCGGTACCTGCGCACCCGCGCCAAGCGGATGAAGGAGCTGTCGGAGAGCCCGTCGTTCTTCGGCCGCCTGGACTTCGCCGACACCGTGGAGGCCGGGGACCACCGGCGGCAGCGCTACTACGTGGGCCGCCGGCGGATCTCCAAGGACCCGACGGTGCCGCCCCTGGTGGTCGACTGGCGCGCCCCGGTCTCCCGGGCGTTCTACCAGGCGAGCGCCCACACCCCGCTCGGGCTCGCGCGGCGGCGCCGGTTCGGCTGGGCGCCGTGGAGCCTGGGCGCGCCGGAGGAGCTGACCGGGCTGGAGGACGAGGCCCTCGGCGGGGCGGGCGCGGTCGGCGGGCCCGGTTCGGACGGCGGAAGCGGCGGCGGCAGCGGCCGAGGCGGCAGCGGTGCGGGCGGCATCCTGGCCGCCGAGATCGAGCGGCCCCGTACCGGTCCGATGCGGGACATCGTCGCCACCATCCAGCCCGAGCAGGACGCCCTGGTGCGGGGCGAGTTGAGCGAGTCGGTGTGCGTGCAGGGCGCGCCCGGCAGCGGCAAGACCGCCGTCGGGCTGCACCGCGCCGCGTACCTGCTCTACAGCTTCCCGCAGCGGATCCGGCGGAGCGGTCTGCTGGTCATCGGCCCCAACCCGGTCTTCCTGCGCTACATCGCCGAGGTGCTCCCCGCGCTCGGCGAGATCGACGTCGTCCAGAAGACCGTCGAGGACCTGGTCGCCACCCGGCCGGTCACCTCGGTGGACGACGAGCGGGCCGCCGTGGTCAAGCAGGACGCCCGGATGGCGACGGTGCTGCGCCGGGCGCTGTACGGACGCATCCGGGCGACGGGATCGGAGCCGCTGGTCGTCCCGGACGGCTCCTACCGCTGGCGGGTGTCCCCGGAGCGGCTCGACCGGGTGGTCGCCGAACTGCGCGAGCAGGCGCCGCCGTATGCGATCGGCCGGGAGAGCCTGCGCACCCGCGTGGTGGCGATGCTCCAGGACCAGGCCGAGCGCCGGTCCGGCGTGATGTCCGGGGCGTGGACGCGGAAGATCGGGCGTTCCAGGCCGGTCGCGGCCTTCCTGGAGGCCGCCTGGCCGAACCTGCGGCCGGAGGCCGTGGTCGCCGCGCTGCTGAGCGATCCCGCCGTGCTGGCCGAGGCGGCGGACGGGGTGCTCGGTCCGGAGGAGCGGGCGGCGATCCTGTGGCGCTGCCCGCCGCGCTCGGAGAAGAGCGCCAGGTGGTCCGAGCACGACCTGATGTTGCTGGACGAGGTGGCCGGACTGATCGAGCACCCGGCCGGTTTCGGTCACGTCGTGGTGGACGAGGCCCAGGACCTCTCCCCGATGCAGTGCCGGGCGATCGCCCGCCGCAGCGTCTTCGGCTCGCTCACCGTCCTCGGTGACCTCGCCCAGGCGACGGCACCGTGGGCCGCCCGCAGCTGGCCCGAGCAGCTCGGCCACCTGGGCAAGCCGCAGGCCGCGGTGGTGCCGCTGACCACCGGTTTCCGCGTCCCGGCCGTGGTGATGGCACTCGCCAACACCCTGCTGGGAGCACTGGACGTGGCGGTGCCGCCGGCCGTGTCGCTGCGGCAGGACGGCGAGTTGACGGTGCGGAGCGTGGCCGGGGGCGGCCTGGGCGGAGCGGTGGTGACGGCGGTGCGGGCCGCGCTGGAGCGCGAGGGCTCGATCGCGGTGATCGCGGCCGACGACGCGGTGGCGGAGACCGCGGAGGCCCTCCGGGAGGCGGGCGTCCCGACCGGAGCGGCCGAGCAGGTCGGCACCACGGCGCGGGTGACGGTGCTGCCGGCGTCGCTGGCGAAGGGGCTGGAGTACGACCACGTGGTGGTGCTGGAGCCGGCCGCGATCGTGGAGGCCGAAGCGCGCGGGCTGCACCGCCTGTACGTGGTGGTGACGCGGGCGGTCTCCCGGCTGGACGTCCTGCACGCTCGCCCGCTGCCCGCGCCGTTGGCCGGGTGACGGGCGGGGCGTGGCGGGTGCGGGTGCGGATCGCGCCAATTGCGGGGCCGTTTCGGGACGGCGGCCACCGAACTCCCGGTTGCCCGGGAGGATTTCCGTATGCCTACGATCATCAGACTGGTCAGTGCCGGTCTCGCCGCAGCCCTGTCCCTGACCGCCGCCGCCTCCACCGCCGGTGCCGTCACCGCCGACGCCGTCACCGCCAAGGCCGCCGCGGGGCCCGCCGAGCCCCGCACGGTCCCGAAGCAGCGGGTGGTCCTCACCCAGGCCGGGAACTACCCGACCGAGCAGAACCGGCAGGGTGTCTTCTCGGTGTCCTGGAGCTCGATCGGCACCGAGGACCTCACCGGGCCGACCCACTTCACCGTCGACCTGCCGCCGGGGCTCACCACCGGCGGCGCGCTGTTCTACTCCACGCCGTACGACTACACCTTCACCGAGACCGTCTCGCCCGACGGCCGCCACCTGGAGGCCGTCCTGGACGGCAACCGCCGGGCCGGGGCCCAGGAGTTCATGAAGATCCCGGTCGTCGCGGAGGGGACCGGACCGGTCACCGGCGCGATCACCGCGAGGGTCGCCAACGCCGCCGACACGATCCCCACCGGGCACGTCTCCACCCACCTGCTCGGCGTCGGCACGCTGCCGCCGCTGTTCGCCCCGCCGCCGCGGATCGATGACGTCAGCGCCACCACCGGGCCGGGCGCGGGCGGCACCCCGGTCGCCGTCACGGGCGCCGGCCTGGCCGGGGCGATGGTGCTGATCGGCGGCGTCCCGGCGCCCGGCAGCTGCACCGACACCGCCTGCGCGGTGACCACTCCCGGCGGCTCGGGCAGCGCCGCCGTCACCGTGGTCGGACCGGGCGGCACGGTCCTGG
>NZ_MSJQ01000222.1 GCF_014596515.1 Streptomyces sp. CBMA156 | reverse complement strand
CGGCGACCGCCCGGTGCTCCAGCGCGGACCGGCGGACGGCCAGGGCGTGCCCGGCGGCCGCGATCAGGGTGCACACCAGCGCGAACGGGACGGCCCGGGCAAGCCGCAGGTCCCAGGCGGCGGACCCCACCGGCCGGGCCGGTCCAGGGGCGCCCGGGAGCGGGGCGGCGGCGAGGGCAGTCATGGCCGGGCCATCCTCTCATTGCGTACGCCACCGACACGGGCAGGGTGGGAAATCCCTACGAATGCCCCTTTCGGCAGCGGCGTGCGGGGCGACCGACGCGCTGCCCGGCACAGACCCCGGCCCCCAGTCCATCCGCCGAACGGGCGGTAGCGGCCCCCGGGAACGGTTCACCGCCGAATCGCCCGGAGATACCTAGTTGTATGTGGAGCCGCAGCCAGGAGGGACCTCCCGTGGACATCTGGTGGACTCTGCACCTCAAGCGCGACCCGGCCAGCGTCCCGCTGGCCCGGCGCATCCTGCTCGGTGCGATGGCGACCGCGGGCGTCGACCCGCAGATCGCGGACGACCTCGGGGTCGCCCTCAGCGAGGCCTGCGCCAACGCCGTCGAGCACGGCGCCACCGGACAGCCCGACGACCTGTTCCAGGTCACCGCCTCGATCTGCGGCGACCGGCTGCGGATCGAGGTCACCGACTCCGGTCCCGGCCTGCCGGCCCTCGCCGGGCCGGCCGCGCCCGCCCGCCGCCCGGCCGCGTC
>NZ_MSJQ01000221.1 GCF_014596515.1 Streptomyces sp. CBMA156 | reverse complement strand
CCGGCGGCCCGCCCGGCCGTCACCGGCCGGGGCCCGCACCGCACCCGCCGCGGCCGCGCCACCGTCCCGTCCCGGGTGCTCACCGCCCACCGCCCCCGCCGTGACGGCCACCCGTACGACACCCACGTCCTGCCCTGCGGGCCGACCCCCACCCTGCGCCCGGTCGACCTGGACACCCTCCCCGACCTCACCGCCGAATCCGGCCGCGGCCTCTTCCTCATCCACGCCCTCACCGACCACGTCCAGCTCCGCAACCACCCGCTGCGGGGCGCGATCGTCAGCTTCGACAAGATCCTCAAGTGGCAGGACGGGGCACTGCTGCGCGCCGCGTCCTGAACGGGGCGGGTCAGCGGCGGAGGGCCTCGGCGGGTTCCACGGTGGCGGCGCGCAGGGCCGGGTAGAGGCCGGCCAGCAGGCCGACCAGGCTGCCGGCGAGCGGCGCGGGCAGGACCGTCCAGGGCTGGAGCAGGGCGGTCCAGTCGCGGGCCAGGGCGACCAGCACCACGACGGCGACGCCGACGGCGGTGCCGATCAGTCCGCCGAGCGTGCCGAGGACGGTGGACTCGGTGAGGAACTGGGCCGCGATGTGCCGGGGGCGGGCCCCGAGGGCGCGGCGCAGGCCGATCTCCCCGGTGCGTTCCAGGACGGCGACCAGGGTGGTGTTGGCGATGCCCACGGCGCCGATCACCAGGCAGATGGTGGCCAGCAGCAGGAACAGCCCGGTGAGGTCGGTGGAGACGGAGTCCCGCAGGGTCTGCGGGTCGGGCGGGGCGAGGGCCTCGAAGCTCTTGGGGGCCTCCGGGCGCAGGGCGGTCGGGGCCTGGGAGGCGACCAGGCCGGCCGCGCCGGTCCGGGTGCGGATCACCATCCGGGCGCGTCCGCTCTCGCCGGGTTGCGGGTTGCCCCAGAGCGTCCTGGCGGTGGTGGTGGGCACCATGATGTCGAGGGCGGTCTCGGGGAGCCGGGTGCTGCCGTCGATGATGCCGATGACGGTGAACCCGACGCCGTTGACGAACACCGCGGGGTGGGCGTCGAGGCGGCTGATGCCGAGCCGTCCGGCGGCGGCCGAGCCCAGGACGGCGACGCGCAGGCCGCGTTCGCCGTGGAAGGCGTTGTAGACGGTGCCGGCGGAGACCCGGGCCTCGATCGCGTCGAAGCCGCCGGGGGAGAGTGCCAGGACGTTCAGCCCGGTGCCGGAGCCGGGGCCGGGCACCGGGGAGGTGGCGATCTTCGGGTCGGTCAGCGGCGCGCTCCAGTAGACCCCGGCCGCGACCGCGCCGTTGAGCCCGTCCACCCGGCGGTCGGCGTCGTCGGGGAAGTCCATGGGGGCACGGTGCCGGCCGTCTCCGAGGACCACGTCAGGCCCGCTGCCGACCAGGGTGACCGTGGTGTTCTGCAGGGCCGAGAAGCGCTTGCCGATCTGGCCGGTGGCGCTGGAGGTGAGCCCGAGGACGGCGACGAAGGCGCCGACGCCGAGGACGGTGCCCAGCAGGGTGAGCACCGAGCGGCCGGGCCGCTGCACCATGCCGGACAGCGCCTCGCCCAGCAGGTCGCGCAACTTCAGTCGGGAGAGCGGTACTTCGGCGGCGCCGGGGCGGCGTCGGGGCAGCATCCTCACCGTTCGGCCGCCGTCCCGGCCGCGGTGAGCCGGCCGTCCCTGATGGTGATGGTCCGCCGGGCACGGTCGGCGACCTCGCGGTCATGGGTGATGACCAGCAGGGTCAGCCCGCCCTCGTGCAACTCCTCGAACAGTTCCATGACGCGCAGGGCGGTGGCCGAGTCGAGGTTGCCGGTCGGTTCGTCGCACAGCAGCAGCGATGGCCGGTTCACCAGGGCGCGGGCGACGGCGACCCGCTGCCGCTCGCCGCCGGACATCCGGGAGGGCAGTGCCTCGGCCCGGTGGCCGAGGCCGACCCGCTCCAGCACCCGCCGGGCGGCGTCGGCCCGGCCGGCCCGGGGTGAGCCGGTGTAGACCTGGGCGAGCATCACGTTCTCCATGGCAGTGCGGTACGGCAGCAGGTGGAAGGACTGGAAGACGAAGCCGATCCGCAGGCCGCGCAGCGCGGTGCGGCGGGCCTCGGAGAGCGCGCCGGTGTCGATGCCGTCGAGTTCGTAGGTGCCGCCGCTGGGGCGGTCGAGCAGCCCGAGCAGGTTGAGGAAGGTGGACTTGCCGGAGCCCGAGGGACCGACCACGGCGGCGTACTCACCGCGGGCGATCTCCAGGTCGTGGGGGTGCAGGGCGGTGACCGGCGGCGGCCCGGGGAAGGTGCGGGACACTGCGCGCAGCCGGATCACCGGCGGGGTGCCGGGCTCAGGGGCCGTTCGGTCGCCGGTGCCCGGGTGGTCCTCGCTCACCGGCCCACCACGACCTGCTCGCCGGCCTTGAGTTCGGCCCCGGCGGCGGGTTTGACCTCGACGAATCCGTCCGCGGCGACACCCGCGGTCACGTCCACGGCGCGCCGGGCGCCGTCGGGGCCCGCGACGGACACCGAGGTGCGGCCGTCGACACCCGAGCTGATGGCCGAGGAGGGCACGGCGAGCACCTCGCCCTGGGTGGAGGCGGCGACGACGGTGATCCGGACGTCCTGGCCCTCCAGCGCCGGATCCCAGGGCGCGTCGGGGGTGACGACGAGCGGGACGTACGGGTCGGTGCCGGCGCCCGGGGCCGCCGGTGCCGCGCTGGCGCCGCCGCCCCCGGCCGGGCTGCCGGGAGTGACGAGCGCACCCACCGAGCCGACCTTGGCGGGGAGTTGGATGCCCGTGGTCTCGGACAGCACGGTGACGTTCATGCCGGGCTTGACCAGCGGGGCGTCGCTGGGCAGCAGGTGGCCGGTCAGGTTGAGGCCGCCGGCGGTGAGGGTGAGGACCGGGGCCGTCACCTTGTCACCGACCTTGGCGCCGACGGAGCCCACCCGGGCCGGCAGCGCGGGCAGGAACACCACCTCGGCGGCGGGCAGTTGAGGGCCGTCCTTGGCCTGGGCACGAGCCAGTTCCTGCTGCTTGGCGGTGAGGTCGGCGCGGGCGCGGGCGAGCGCGGCGGCACCCCCGGCGGGGGCGCCTGCTGCCGGGGCCGGTGCGCCGGACTTGGTGGCCGCCGCGGTCGGCTCGCTGCCGGGTGAGGGTTGGTTCTCCAGGTCCTGGACGGCCTGCCTGGCCTGGTCCACGGCCTGCTGGGCGGTCCTGACGGCGGCGGCGCTCTGGTCGCCGGTGGTCGGCACCGGGTAGCCGAGCTTCTGGTAGAGCTTGGTCACGGCCGTCTTGGTGGAGGCGCCGAAGTACCCCTTGTCGTCGCCGCCGGAGTAGTACCCCATGCCCCGGAGCACGTCCTGCAACTGGCCGATGTCGCCGCCGGTCTCGCCCGGTGCCATGTCGCGGTAGGCGGGCGTCGCGCCGGGCAGGGCGATCACCGGCCGCCCGGACACCTCGGCCAGCACCTGCCCGGAGTTCACCGCGTCCCCGCTGCCGACCTTGAGCGAGGTCACGATCGGGGGGCTTCCGCCGGGGCCGCCGGCGCTGGCCGAGACCGCGCCCGGCTGCACCGGGAAGGACTGCCCGGCCGTGAACACCCCGCGCAGGACGGTGGTGTTGGACAGCACCCGCTGCACCACTGGCGCCGTGAGCACCGAGGCGGGTGGCGCCTTGGCGTCGGCGGCGGCCTGCTCCGGTGAGCGGATCAGGGTGGCGGCCCACATCCCGCCCCCGGCGGTGACCGCCGCGGCCAGGGCGATCACGATGATCAGCCGCCGTCGCCGGCGTGCGGTGGACCCGGCCGGGGTGGCGGGTCCGGCTGCGGTGGCCTCGGGCTCGGGTGTTTCCACGGCTTCCAACTCCGGTACTTCTTTCGGTACTTCGCGCTCGGACAGGGTCAGCTGCCGGGGGACGGTCCGGCGGTGCTGCCCGGGCAGGGCAGCGGGTTCTGGATGTCCGTGACCTTCCATGCCCCATTGATTTGACGCATGGTCATGACGCTGAGTTGCTCCGGGCGTTCGCCGACCTGCCGGATCTCCTGGCCGGTTCCGGCATCGACCAGCCGCCAGCCGTTCAGGTTCACGCAGTCGTAGAGCCGCCGGAGTTCGCCGTCCACCCGCATGCCGATCAGCCGGTGTGCGACCTCGCCGTTCATCCGCCTTCCGTCCTGGCGGAGTCGTTCCACCGAGGCGCGGAGGATGGAGAGGTTCGGCTCGTCGGCGTGGGAGTCCAGCGGCGCGGCCTGGACGTCGGCGGCGCGCGCCACCTTCGTCCACTCGTCCCAGTACGCGAGGTAGGGCTGCCGGAGGTCGGCATCGACGGCGGTCAGCCGCTCGCCGGCCGGGCCGGTGGCGGTCGCGCCGTCCGGGGCCGCGGAGGAGGCGCCGGAGCAGCCTGCGGCGGCCAGGG
>NZ_MSJQ01000220.1 GCF_014596515.1 Streptomyces sp. CBMA156 | reverse complement strand
GCGCTGCCGGCCGCCAGCGCCGCCTCCACCCAGGCGGCGTCCGCGGCCTGCCCGTGCCGCTGGGCGAAGACCACCGCCAGCAGGCCGAACGCCCCGAGCCCGGCACCGGCCCCGGCCGCGGCGGCCAGCGGCTGGCGGGTGCGGGCCAGCAACTGCCAGGGGCGCGACCGGTCCTCGGCGGCTGTGGAGCCGGTGTCGGCACCGGACTCGGTGCGGACGGAGGCGGCCAGGGCGAGGGTGCCGCCGAGGACGAGACCGGCGCCGAGCACCAGCCCGAGCGCCGGGCGCGCCGTCGCCGCGGCGATCACACCGGCCAGCAACGGCCCGGTGACGTACAGGAGTTCCTCGGCGACGGTGTCCAGGCTGTAGGCCCGGCGGCGCAGGCCGGGGTCGGGCAGCAGGGCGCTCCACTGCGCCCGGGTGACCGGCCCGAGGGGCGGCGCGAACACGCCGGCCGCCACGGCGAGGGCGAGCAGCACCGGGTACGGGACGCCAGGGCGCCAGGTGGCCGCGGCCAGGCCGAGCAGCACCAGCGCGTACCCGGCCGCCATCGGCGGCAGCGCCCGGCGCGGGCCGTGGCGGTCGACCAGCCCGGCGCGGACGGGCGAGAGCAGCACGCTGGAGGCGGCGAACAGGGCGGTCAGCCAGCCGGCCCGGGCGTAGGAGCCGGTGGTGGCGCTGACGGCGAGCAGGAGCGAGAGGGGGACGACGCCGTAGGAGAGGCGGCCGACCAGGGCAGCGGAGAAGAGCCGGACCGCGCCGGGGGTGCGCAGGACCGTCGCGTAGGACGAAGGCATGAAGGGGTTCCTCGAAGGCTGGCGCGCGCCGCGCGCCGGTGTACCGGGACGCCGAAGGGCCGCCGCACCATCGGGGTGCGGCCGCCGCCTGGGGTCCTAGTCACGCGAGAGGAACATGGGGGCCATCGTAGGGCATGTCTGACCAGGGGCTTTGCGTGAGAAGTCGGCGGGGCCGACTTCTCGTGCGCGGCCGGGACCGGCGGAAGCCCCGGGCCTTCAGCGGCCTGCGGTCCGGTCGAGGCGGCGGATGGTCGGATTGCCGACCAGCCCGGGGATCTCCTCGATCAGCCGTGCGTAGGCGGCGTCGACGAACTCGGCCAGTTTCGCCAGCAGTTCGGTCCGCTCGGCACTCGCCTCCACCGGCTTCGCCGACGAGCTCACCCGGACCAGGTCGCCGGCCGGGCGCAGGCGGATGACCTCGGCGCGCTCGGTGAAGCCGAAGGCCGCCTCCTCTCCCCCGGCGAGGCGGTCGGCGACCCACGCCAGGGAGAGCGCAAGGTCGACCAGCGGGACGAAACTACGACCAGATACGAACTCTGCACCCCCCACGGCCAGTTCGGCGCCTACGCTGAAGTACTTGTACCGCAGGGCCGTCTCCGTGATGGCCTCGGGGTTCAGGTGCTTCGCTTCGTCCCAGGTGCTCCACCACGGCGAATCCGGCCCGGGGACGGAGAAGGAAAGGCTGATCACAGGGGTTCTCCTCGGCTGGTTCTCCGGGGCAGAATCCCACGTCGCCGAGGAGGCCGCATGACCGACCCTCAGCACAGCCGTACCGCCCCCGCCGCCCGACGGCCCCGGATCCTCCGGCGCACCGCCGCGGCCGGCCTCGCCCTCGTGGCCGGCCTGGCCGTCACCGCCGCCGCGACCCTCCCCGCGCAGGCCGCGGAAGCCACGGAGGCCGGCGCCCGGGGGCTCGACCGCTACTACGGGCAGCATCTCGACTGGCACAGCTGCGTCCTGGGCCCGGACGACCAGGACGGCGCCGCACTCGAACAGGCCGGCGCCCGCTGTACCGAGATCACCGTGCCGCTCGACTACGGAAACCCCGGCGGACGCACCGTCACGCTGGCGGCCTCCCGGATCAAGGCCACCGACACCCGCCACCGGATCGGCGTGCTGTTACTCAACGACGGCGGCCCCGGCAGCCCGACGATCGGCGCACCGCCCCGGGTGCACGCCGCCCTCAAGGAGACCGCCGGCCGCTTCGACATCGTCGGGCTGGACCCGCGCTTCGTCGGCCGCAGCGCCCAGATCGACTGCGGCTGGCCCGTCGGCCTCAGCATCCTGTCCTCCGGGATCGGCCGGGCGGGCTTCGAGCGCCAGGTCACCCTCCAGCGGGACCTCGCGGCCAAGTGCCGCTCGGCGGCCGGTGACCTGCTGCCGTACGCGAGCACCCGCGACATGGCCCGGGACCTGGACCTACTCCGGGGGGCGCTCGGCGAACGGAAGGTCTCCTACCTCGGCCTGTCCTACGGCACGTACCTCGGCACGGTGTACTCCCAGATGTTCCCCGGCCGCCTCGACCGGATGGTCCTGGACAGCGCGCTGGACCCGCGCCACGCCGGGCCGGAGCTCATCCCGCACCAACTGCCCGTGCTCGACCACGCGTTCACCGACTGGGCGGACTGGGCGGCGGCCCGCCACGGCACGTACGGGCTCGGCCGCACCCGCGCGGAGGTGACCGCCGGAGTCCTGCACACCGAGGAGGCGGCCGCGAACCGTCCGCTCGTCCTCGGCAGCGGCGCTGACGCCTTCGAACTCGACGACTCCCGGGTGCCGATGGTGCTCTTCGCGGGGCTCCAGGGCGACTCCGAAGCGGAACGGGCCGCCCTCGCCGGGCAGATGGTGATGCTCGCCGAGGCCGCGGCGGGCAAGCCGGTCACCCCGACCGCGGACACCATCGCCATGCTCCAGGCCCTGTTCGGCCCGCAGGGGTCGCCGGGCGGCAGCGCCGTGCAGGCCGTCCTGTGCGCGGACGGCCCAGCGTCCCACGACCCCGAGCACTACTGGCGCGAGATCGAACGCAGCCGCGCCGAGAGCCCGCTGTTCGGCCCGCTGCTCGACAACATCAGCCCCTGCGCCTTCTGGGACGCCCCGCGCGAGGCGCCCACCCAGGTGCGCCGCGACGCCCGGGCGCTGATCCTCTCCGCCACCGGCGACCCGCGCACCCCCTACAGCGGCGGCGTCGCCCTGCACGAGATGCTGCCCAGCTCACGCCTGCTGACCCTCCAGGGCGCCAACCAGCATCAGCTGTACGGGATCTACGGCAACGCCTGCGTGGACGACACCGTCAACGCCTACCTGGCCTCCGGACGCCTGCCGGACACCGACCCCACCTGCACCCGCCAGTAGCCGGCTGCCCGAGGGCGCGGGCCCGTGGACGCTCCGCGAGCCCGCGCCGTCCTCGGAGGCCTCCGGGGCGCTCTGCGCGAGAAGTCGGCGGGTCCGACTTCTCGCGCACGCGGGGCACGACAGGGCGCACCGGGGCACGCCAGAGCGCGGCCGGCCCCGGGATCAGCCCCCGGAGGACCCGAGGAGCCGGTGGCGCCGGGACCACCGGTCGGCCGGTGCCGACGGCCCGCCGGCCGACAACCTCCTGGCCTGCTCCCCGAGTTCACCCGCCCACCGGTGGCCGTCGAGCAACGCGAGGGCCCGCTCGGAGGCCTCCCGCGCCTCCCCGCCGCGGCCCAGGTCGAGCAGCGCCAGCCCCAGGTTGACGAGGGTCCTGCCCTGCCGTCCGGGTTCTCCGGCACGTCCGAAGATCTCCGCCGCGGTCCCGAGGAGCGGGGCGGCGAGCGCGGGATCGCTCACCACGTCCAGGAGTTCGGCGAGCGTGTCGAGGGCGTAGTCCTCCCCGCGGATGGAGCGGTTGGCGTCGAAGACCCGGGCGGCGGAGCCCAGCGTGTCGACGGCGTCCGCGAGCCGCCCGGCGGAGCGCAGCGAGATCGCGCGCCTGACCAGCTGTTCCCCCAGGGCGTTGGGCCGGCCGGCCTGGAGGTAGGCGTCGGCGGCGAGGCGTCGGGCGGCGGCGGCCCCTTCGTGGCGGTCCAGCAGGTGGTAGGCGGTGCCGAGGTTGGCGAGGACCGTGCCCTCCCCCGCGCGGTCCCCGAGCTCCGCGAAGATCTCGCCGGCCCGGATCAGCCGTTCGGCGCTTCGCCGGCCGGGCTCGGGGTCCATGACGGCGCTGTTGTTGAGGTGGACGGCCTGTGCCCGCCGGTCGCCCAGGCCGTGGTGGAGTTCGGCTGCCTGCCAGTGGAGTTCGGCGGCCATGGCCGCGGCCCGGGCGTCCCACCGCAGTGCCTCCGCCAGCCCGCTCACCAGGGTGACCAGGGTGGCCAGCCGGTCGCCGAGCGCGGCCGATCCGGCGGTCCGCTCCGGGCGTGCGGTGTGGGCGGCGGTGGCCAGCAGGTTGGCGCGTTCGGCGTCGAGCCAGCCGAGGACCTCCGTGACCTCCTGGCGTCGCTCGGGGGCGAGGATCCCGGGGCCCTGCGGGGCCCGCGGCGCGGCCGTCGCGTCCGTGGGCGCCCGGCCGGGCCGTACGCCCATCGTCTCCAGTGCGGTGCGGGCGGTCGCGCGGAAGGACTCCCGGAACCCCGGGGTCGTGGAGTCGTCCGGGGAGGAGCGGAAGTCGGAGTAGAGGCCCTCGCCGCGGAGTACCGGCGACTCGATCCGCAGGGCGGCCGCGGCCCTGCGGGTCCCGTCCAGGTAGAACGTCACCAGCCGCTCGGTGGCGAGTTCGCGTTCCCGGGGCGTGCTGTCGGCCGTCAGGCGGTCGCCGGCGTAGAGCCGCGCCAGGTCGTGCAGCCGCCGGCGTCCGCGCCCGGTGCCGTGCTCCAGCAGGTGGGCGCGGGCCAGGGCCTCCAGGGTCCGACGGGCCTCCCGTTCGTGCGTCCCGGCGAGGACGGCGGCGGCCTCGGCGGAGATGTCGGGGCCGTGGTGCAGGGCGAGCAGCCGGAACATCGCGGCGACGGGAGCGGCCAGGGTGCGGTAGGACAGGTCGAAGGCGGCGCGGACCGACAGGTCCGCCACCTCCAGTTCGGCGAGTCTGGCCCGTTCGTCCGCGAGGTCGCGGGCCAGTTCGGCGAGCGGACGCCGCGGGTCCTCGGCCAGCAGCGCGGCGACGATCCGCAGCGCGAGGGGCAGCCGTCCGCAGAGCCGGACGACGGTGAGGGCGGCCTGCGGGTCGTCGGTGACCCGGGCGTCGGTGCCGCGGGCGCGCCGCAGCACCGCGGCGAGCACCCGTACGGAGGCCTGCTCGTCCAGCACGTCCAGGTCGAGCAGCCGCGCGTCCAGGGTGGCGAGGGTGTTGCGCGAGGTCACGATCGCCCGGGTCCTGCCGTCCGCCGGGAGCAGTGGCCTGACCTGTTCGGCGCTCGCGGCGTTGTCCAGCACGACGGCCAGGGCGCGGCCCTGGCGTGCGCAGGCCGCCAGGGCCGAGACGTACAGCCGGGTACGGTCCTCGGGCCGGGGCGGGATGTGTTCGGGCGGGACGCCGAGGGCCCGCAGCATGGCGTCCAGGGCCTGGCCGGGGGTCAGTCGCCGTTCGTCGTCGTATCCGTGCAGGTCGACGAAGAGCACGCCGCCGGGCAGCCAGCCGCGGCCCTGTGCGGCCCGCACCGCCTGGACGGCCAGTTCGGTCTTGCCGACGCCCGGGAGGCCGGCGACCGCGGACACCACCGCCGTCCGGCCCGGCGAGGCGGGGTCGAGGACCTCGGACAGCACCTGTGACTCCGTCTCGCGGCCGACGAACTCCGGTGTTGCGGCCGGGAGGCCGGACAGTGCGGGGCGGACGGGGGCCGGCAGGTGCAGGGTGATGTCGTGGCCCTGGACGACCGTGGCGAAGAACACCCCGCCGCTGATCTCGTTGTGCACCCGCTCCATCGGCGGTCCTCCCCCCTTCCCGTGTCCGCGGGCCGCGGCCGTTCGGGATCCCCCGTCGGCCGTTCTCACGCCGAAGTCCTCCCACGGTAGAGGAGTTGGACTCACTTGAACGCATCCGGGCGCACCCGGACGCACAGGGACGCACCCTGAACGCACCCGTTCACACCCGTTCGCACCCGGGCGCGCCGTGGACCGTCCGGTCCGGGCGGCGGGCCACCGCGGGCCATAGGATCCCACTCCACCGAGGAGGCGCCATGGCCCACCCCCGTCGCAGCGGTACCGGTCCTCCCGCCGCCCGACGGTGCCGTGCCCTCCGGCGCACCGTCGCGGCCGGCCTCGCCCTCGCGTCCTGCCTGACCGTGACCGCCGCGGCGACCGCCCCCGCGGAAGCAGGCGCCCCGGAACTCGACGGCTACTACCGGCAGCATCTCGACTGGCACGGCTGCGCCTTGGGCCCGGACGACCAGGACGGCGCCGCCCTCGAACAGGCCGGCGCCCGCTGCACCGAGGTCACCGTGCCGCTCGACTACGGAAACCCCGGCGGACGCACCGTCACACTGGCGCTCTCCCGTATCGCGGCCACCGACACCCGCCACCGGATCGGCGCGCTGCTGCTCAACGACGGCGGCCCCGGCAGCCCGACACTCGGCGCACCGCCCCGGGTGCACGCCGCCCTCAAGGAGACCGCCGCCCGCTTCGACATCGTCGGGCTGGACCCGCGCTTCGTCGGCCGCAGCACCCCGCTGGACTGCGGCTGGCCGGACGGCGGCTTCTACTCCGCCGGAACCGGCCGCGCCTCCTTCGAGCGCCAGGTCGCCTACCAGCGGGACCTCGCGGCCAGGTGCCGCTCGGCGGCCGGCGACCTGCTGCCGTACGCGGGCACCCGCGACACGGCCCGGGACCTGGACGTGGTCCGGGGCGCGCTCGGCGAACGGAGGATCTCCTTCATCGGCCTGTCCTACGGCGCCTACCTCGGCACGGTGTACACCCAGCTGTTCCCCGGCCGCTTCGACCGGATGGTCCTGGACAGCGCGCTGGACCCGCGCCACACCGGCCCCGCCCTGCTCCCCCACCAACTGCCCGGCCAGGAACACGCGTTCGCCGACTGGGCGAGCTGGACGGCGGCCCGCCACGGCACGTACGGGCTCGGCCGCACCCGCGCGGAGGTGACCGCCGGAGTCCTGCACACCGAGGAGGCGGCCGCGGCCCGCCCGCTCGTCCTCGGCACCGGCGCCGACACCTTCGAACTCGACGACACCCGGGTGCCGGTGCTGCTCTACGTGGGGCTCCAGGGCGACTCCGACCCGGAACGGGCGGCCCTCGCCGGGCAGATGACGATGCTCGCCGAGGCCGCCGCGGGCAAGCCGGCCACCCCCTCGGCCCCGACCGCCGCCCTGCTGCACCTGCTGTTCGGCCCGCAGGGCTCGCAGGCCGGCAGCGCCATGCAGGCCGTCCTGTGCGCGGACCGGACGGCGCCCCGCGACCCCGAGGACTACTGGCGCCGGATCGAGGCGGCCCGCGCCGGGCACCCGCTCTTCGGCCCGATGCTCGGCACCATCAGCCCCTGCGCCTTCTGGGACGCCCCGCGCGAGGCACCCACCCAGGTGCGCCGCGACGCCCCGGTGCTGATCCTCTCCGCCACCGGCGACCCGCGCGCCCTCCACCGGGACGGCCTCACCCTGCACCACCTGCTGCCCGGCTCACGCCTGCTGACCCTCCAGGACGCCGACCAGCACGGGCTGTACGGGACGTACGGCAACGCCTGCGTGGACGACACCGTCAACGCCTACCTGGCCTCCGGACGCCTGCCGGACACCGACCCCACCTGCACCCGCCGGTAGCCGGCTACCCGGCCCGCGACGGGTACTCGCCCGTCCACCAGTTGCCGGGGGCCTCGGGGTCGCGGCTGGTCCAGTACTCCACGATCGCGCCGACGAACTCGTCGTGGGAGAGGGTGCCGTCGCCGTTGCGGTCCAGGTGGCGGAAGGCGGTGTCCGCCCGGGCGCGGCCGAGGTGGGGGAAGTGGGCGTGGTGGAAGGCCTGGAACTCGTCGGGGTCGACCGTGCCGTCGCCGTTCGCGTCGGCGACGGACAGGAAGATCTCGGCGAGCCGGCCGACGGTCGCGGCGGCGGCCTCCTGGTCGTCCGCCAGGGTGAGGGTGGAGGCGATGAACTCGTCGCGGCTGATCGCGTCCGCGCCGCCGACGGTGGGCTGGTGCAGGTCGCGCCAGATGCCGACGTAGGCGTCGATGATCCTGCGCTCGGCCTCGGAGCCCGGCGAGTGCCCGAGGGCGCGGGCGGAGGACTCGCCCATCAGGACGTGGTCGCGTTCGGTGAGGCGGCCGTCGCCGTCGGCGTCGAGCTGGTCGAAGCCGAGGGCGATCTTCGTGGTCAGCAGGTCGTCGTGCACGCCGTTCGAGTCGTGCACGTCGTTCGAGTTATTCACACCGTTCGAGTCGTTCAAGGGGACCTCTTTCCGTGCTGGTGGAGGCGGACCGCCGGACGGTCACCACCAGCATCGCCAGCCTCCGCACGGTTCGCCCGCACCGGCGCGCCGCGGGAATCCGGTGGCCCGGGCGGCCCGCCGACGGCACAGTGGGCGCCGTGACCACTCCCGACACCTCCGATGACGCGTTCGTTCCCGGGCTCCGGCTGGCCCGGGCCCTTTACGAGGAGGCCGTACGGCCGCTGCTGGCACGGGAGTTCCCGCACCTGCCGTACGCGGCGGCGCGGGTGGGCGCCGGCTCGGAGGTGCTGGGCTTCGACTCGGCGCGTTCGGCCGACCACGACTGGGGGCCGCGCCTGGAGCTGTTCCTCTCCCCCGCCGACGCCGCCCGCCACGGGCCCCGGCTGCACGGACTGCTGGCGCACCACCTGCCCCGGCAGGTGCGCGGCGTGCCCACCCACTTCCGGCGCGGCGAGGACCCGCACGACCCGGTGCGCCACCTGGCGTGGACCGACGGCCCGGTCGACCACCGCGTCGAGGTGCACGACCTGCCGTCCTGGCTGGCCGGCCGGCTGGGCCCGGCCGCCGCCCCGCCCGGCCCGGACACGCCCGGCCCTGACACCCTCGGCTGGCTGGCGCTGCCCCAGCAGCGGCTGCTGGAGGTGACCGCCGGCGCGGTGTTCCACGACGGCCCCGGCGAACTGACCGCCGTACGGGAGCGGCTGGCCTGGTATCCGGAGCAGGTGTGGCGCTACCTGCTCGCCTGCCAGTGGCAGCGCATCTCCCAGGAGGAGGCGTTCGTCGGCCGCTGCGCGGAGGCCGGCGACGACCTGGGCTCGGCGGTGACGGCCGCCCGCCTGGTACGGGACCTGATGCGGCTGTGCCTGCTGCTGGAGCGCCGCTACGCCCCGTACGGCAAGTGGCTGGGCAGCGCGTTCGCCCGCACCGAGGCGGCGGCCGAGCTGGGGCCGCTGCTCCGGGGCGCCCTGGCGGCACGGCAGTACGCCGACCGGGAGCGGTACTTGTGCGAGGCGTACGAGGCGGCGGGCCGCCGGCACAACGCCCTCGGCCTGAGCGCCCCGGTCGAGGCGACGCGCCGCCCGTACCACGGGCGCCCGTACCTGGTGCTGCACACCGAGCGCTTCGCGCGGCCGCTGCTGGCCGGCCTCACGGACGAACGCCTGCGCGCGCTGCCGCCGGTGGGTGCGGTGGACCAGTGGGCGGACGGCACCGACTTCCTCGGCCGGCCGCACCCCGCCCGGGCGGCGGTGGACGCGCTCGCCAACCGTTCGGAGGTGGAGGGAAGTTGAGCACGGACGAGGATCCAGCCGTACCGACGGCCGGCGGCATGAGGATGCTCGGCAGCCGGAGGCCGGCCGGGCGGCGAGGCGTGAGCCCGGCTGGACGCGCTGCGCAACCGTGCGGGCACGGAGGGGAGTTGAGTACGGGAGCGGATTGCGGACCGGGGCGCGGGCGGGCCAGGGTGTGGGCGAAAACGCGTGAGACCCGAGAGGACCGGTTGGTGAAGGCTTTCCTGCACAACGTGCTGAAGAGCGTCCTGTACCTCGTCGGCATGCCGGTGTTCCGGGCCGTCGAGGGTGTGCGGTCGCTGTCGGCGCAGCGCTGGCCCACCGAGCGGCGCCGGCTCGCGCTGGTCCGCTCGCCGAGGGCGCGGGCGGCCCGGGCCGCGGAGCGGGAGCGGATCCGGGGGCTGGTCGGGGCGCTGGGGGCGGTGGAGGGGGTCGAGCACGTGGTGACCCAGGTCCTGGACCAGTCCGTGCGCCCGACCTTCCACGGCCCGGACCACCCCAGGAACACGCTGCTGGTCTGCGAGATCCACGCCCGCGCCTACTTCGTCGTCCGGGAGGACATCGTCGACGTGCTGCCCCGGATCGCGGCGGCGGGCGTGGCCGAGTGGCGGGCCGACGGCCAGGGGCCGGACCCGCACGGGAGCCTGGAGCACGCGCTGCGCTGGCTCCGCGACGGCGGTATCGACGCGAACGGCCGGCGGATGGACTCCCCCTGCCTGGCCGGCCCGGGCGCGCGGCTGACCTGGGAGCGGCCCGGCGTCCCGTGCCGGGAGCCGATCCCGGCGGGCCCGTACATCAGCCGGCTCTACGTGTTCGAGCAGGACCCGCCGGACGCGGACGCGGCGCAGCTGCTGCGCGAGGTGCGGGCGGACGGGCGGGGCACGCTCCTGGAGCTGGCCTTCGGCGCGGGCTGGGGCGGCCACTGCCGGTACCACCGGGTGGCGCGGGGCGGTTTCGCGGGGCGCGGGCGGATGTAGGGCAACGGGCGGATGTAGGGCGCGCCCGGACCGGCCGGGAAGGCCGGCCGGGCGCGCTCACCCGCTCAGCCGCGGTTCAGCACTGGGGCCGACGGCCGTGGTTGGCCCGGTGTCTGGCCCTGGCCTTCTTCTTGCGGCGGCGCTTGGACGACATGGCCCCTCCTCTCGCAGCCGGGATCGGTCCTTCCGGTCTTCCACCGTTCCACACCCGGGCGGACCCGGCCCGTCGAGCGGCCCGCGCCCCCGGGGCGCCGCCACCCCGGGGCGGCCGTCCTCAGGCGTTCTCAGGCGTTCTCGCCCGCCAGGGCGGCGCGCCAGGCCGGGCTGTCCACGTAGTGGTTGTCGAAGCGCTCCGAGGAGGCGGCGATCGCCCCGGGGTCGCTCTCGCCGCGCATGACCTGCCCCAGCAGGCGCAGGTAGTCGAAGCGCTCCATGCCGGGGGTGAACACGCACAGGACGTCGGCCTCGGAGCCGGGGGCGGCGGCGAAGGCGTGCGGGGTGTGCGGGGGCACGGCGAGGAAGTCGCCCGCGCCGAGCACGGTGACCTCCTCGCCGACCAGCACCCGCAGCGAGCCGCCGATCACGAAGAACAGTTCCCAGGCCCGGGTGTGGAAGTGCGCGGGCGCCCCGGCGGCGCCGGCGGCGAAGGTGGAGCGGTAGACGGTGAAGCCGCCCTGCTCCGGGGCCGAGTCGGCCAGCAGGGTCATGGTGGAGCTCGGGTCTGCGCAGATCTCGGCCTCGGCGCAGCGGGTCAGGACGGGGGCGGCGGTGGGGGCGGCGGGGGCGGTGTTCTTCGTCGTCGTCATGTGACCAGGCTATGGCCGGAAAGACCCATGATCATGTGGCAATCAGCGGCCGTTTTCATGGGTCAATTCTCCTCCTCGCCGGGGCTGGGACAACCGCGCCCCGGCCCCGCCCCAGCCCGTCCGGAACGCCCGGAACGCCGGCCGCACACGGCCGAGGGGCGGCCTCGTGGAGGCCGCCCCTGACGGGCCATCGGCCCACCGGAGCCCAAGGCGTCTCCGGCGGGCCGGAGTCCTAGTTCCAGGCGATGCTGGTGACGCTGTCGTTCTTCTTCGCGGGCTCCTCGAGGCTGTCGCCGGACTTCAGGGTCCGCTTGTCCTTGTCATCGATCAGGACGGCGTCACTGTCGGTGGTGTTCACCCACGACGAGATGTTCTTGGACGCGGTCGTCGAACCGTTGGTGCCCTTCATGGGCAGGTCATCGAGGTTCACCGAGTAGCCGGCGCCGATCCCGTAGGCGGGGCCCTTGTGGCCGTAGTCGCGGTAGAGGGTGAGCGTCTTTTCGGGCGCGGGCTCGCCGTCGTTGAGCTTCACGACGCCGGGGGGAAGACTGGCCATGCGCAGATCTCCTTCGGATGACTCACACCGGATGTGTGGCCTCCATCCAAACATTTGGAGCGTAGACAAACTATCGGCCGAGGGAGTGACGCCGCCCTCCGCTGCTTCGGCCCCGCCTGCCTCGTGCGCGGCGAGACGACGCGACGGCCGGCTTCGTCAGTCCGGGAGGTTCCCGTTGCCGCCCAGGTTGGCCACCATGCGGCGCAGCACGTTGACCGTGGTGACGAACTCGTCGGTGCCGATGCCTTCGTGGGCGCGTTCGTGGATCGCCAGGTTGCGTTCGCGGGCGCGCAGGCGGCCGGCTTCGCCGTCCTCGGTGAGGGTGAGGGCGCCGTCGGTGTCCTCGGTCAGCCAGCCGCGGGCGATCAGGTCGTCGTAGACGGTGTCGAAGGCGGTGCCCTGGTCGTCGTAGGGGGTGAGGCGCTCGGTGAGGGTGGTGCGGGTCCAGCCGCCGGGCTTGCCGGCAGCGTGGTTGAGCGTCCACCAGTGCGGCTGGGTGAGGCCTTCGACCGCCAGTTGCCCGCGCAGGCCTTCCACCACCAGGCGGCGGAAGAGTTCACCGGTCCAGGCTCCGATGGGCTGGGCGGCGATGATCTGCGGCTCGTACGTCTTGATCGTCATGCTTCCGTGCTCCTCGCGGCTGTTCGTCTGTCGCCTGTTCGTCGGGACGCGACCGACCGTAGGACCTGAAGTCGGCTTGAGGTCAAGGCGGTTCGGGGTCCCGGGCCCGGTGGGGTGGTCAACTGCCCTCTAGGCTGGCGCACATGAAGACCGCTTCGGCGCTCGCCGCCGCCCTCGCCCTGTCCGCGGCCACCGTCCTGACGGCCGCCGCCCCGGCCTCCGCCTCCCCCGCTTCGCCGGACCCGCTGGAGCGCTTCCGCCACCAGCAGCTGGCCTGGTCCGCCTGCCAGGAACCACAGTTGACCGGCACCGAGTGCGCGACGCTGGCCGTCCCGCTGGACTACCGCGAGCCGCAGGGCCGCACCCTGTCCCTGGCCGTCTCCCGGATCAGGGCCGCCGACCCGGCCAGGCGCCGGGGCGTCCTGCAGACCAACCCCGGCGGCCCGGGCAACCGCGGGCTGGACATGCCGGCCGCGCTGCGCGAGCGGCTGGCGCCGGAGACGGCGGCGGCGTACGACCTGGTCGGCATGGACACCCGCGGGGTGGGTGCCAGCGGCGGCCTGGACTGCGGTCTGACGCGCGGCAGTTGGCTGCGCTCGGCGGGCAGCGGCCCGGCGGGCCTCGCGGAGGGGCTGCGGCTGGCCAAGGCCGACGCGGACGCCTGCTGGAACAAGTACCCGGACCTGCTGCCCCATCTCACCACCCGCAACATCGCCCGGGACGTGGACGTGCTGCGCGCGGCGCTGGGCGAGCAGCGGACCTCCTTCTTCGGGCAGTCCTACGGTGCGCTGCTGGGCACGGTGTACGCGCAGCTGTTCCCGCAGCGGGTGGACCGGCTGGTGCTGGACAGCGCCCTCGATCCGGCCCGGTACGGCATGCGGACCTTCCAGGACATGGGCGGCGCCAACGAGCGTGCCCTGGACGGCTTCGCGGCCTGGGCCGCGCCGCGCGACGCCGGCTACCACCTGGGCGCGACCCCGGCGGCGGTGCGGGCCACCGTGGAGGGCCTGGTGCGCCGGGCCGAGGCGGCGCCGATCGCCGTCGACGGGTTCCGGCTGGACGGCGCCATGCTGCCGGTGCTGCTCGCGGTCTGCCAGAACGACGACCGTGACGGCGCCGACTACGCGGACGTGCTGCGCCAGTTGCTGGACGCCGCCGACGGCAGGCCGGTGCGGGTGAGTGCGGTCCTGCACGAGCTGCTGACCGTCGTCCTGGATTCCGGCCCGGCGGGCGGCGCGGACCTGGCGGCCGCGATCGGCATCCTGTGCGACGACGTGGCGATGCCGCGTTCGGCGCAGTGGTACCGCGAGGCCGTCGAACGTTCCCGCGCCGCCCAGCCGGTGTTCGGCCCGGTCTACAACGGTCCGACGCCGTGCGCGTTCTGGCGCGGTGTCCCGCTGGAGCCGCCGGTCGAGGTGCGCAACGCCGTCCCCGCGCTCCAGCTCCACGCCACCGGGGACACCCACGCCGTCTACCAGGGCGCGCTCGCCCTGCACTCCCGGCTGTCCGGCTCGCGCCTGGTCACCGTCCCGGGTCGGGTCCACACCGTCTACCTGGGCGGCTACAGCGCGTGTGCCGACCGGGCCGTCGACGCCTACCTGTCGACGGGCGCGCTGCCGGCCGCCGACACCACCTGCTGAGGGGCGGGTTCAGAGTGCGGTGGCGCCCGGGTAGTGGCGCCGCAGGACGGTGAGCACGCGCTCGTCGTCGGCCCTGACGTTCCAGAAGGAGCTGTCCGCCTCGGTCAGGACCACCACCAGGGTGTCCCCGCGGAACCCGCCGGCCTCGGCGTCGATCAGCTGGACTCCGGGGGTGACGAGGGACAGCAGGGTCAGGGTGTCCATGCCGTCGCCCTCGGAGCGGCGTTCCAGCTCCGCGGTGAGGTCCCACTCCTCGTCGCACTCGACCCGCCAGCGCAGCCCGAGACCGAAACTGCCGAGGCGGATGAGCAGTTCGGCCAGCGTCACGTAGTGGCGGCCCTGCCAGGCCGGGAAGGTGATCCCCTTCATCCGCGCTTCCGCCTCGACCGTGTGCCTCGACATTCGCACCCCCTCGTTCTCGGCATCACACCCTAGGCCACCGCCCGGGCGCTTGGCCGGTCGGGCGGGCTCGTGGCCTGCGCGCGCAGGAAGGTGCCGAAGGCCTCCACGGCCGGGGGCACCCGCCGGCCGCGCCTGGTGACGGTGTGCACCTGCCGCACCGGGGTGTCGTCGGGGTGCAGCGGGACGAGGGTGGCGCCGGGGTGGCCGACGCGGGCGGCCAGGGAGGGGATGAGGGTGACGCCCAGTCCTGCGGCCACCAGGCCGAGTTTGGCGGTCCAGGCGGCGACGGCGTACTCGATGCGGGGCTGGAAGCCGCTGCGGACGCAGGCGGCGAGGAGGGTGGACTCGGCGTGGCGGCGGGCGGCGATCCACGGTTCGTCGGCGAGTTCGGCCAGTCGCAGGCGGCGGCGCCCGGCGAGGCGGTGTCCGCGCGGGAGGGCGACCAGCACCGGGTCCGCCATCAGCGGGTGGAAGTCGAACCGTTCGCCGTCGTCGTCGGGTTCGGTGTAGGAGGCGACGAGGGCGAGGTCGATCGCGCCGTCGGCCAGCAGGTCCAGCAGGTGTGCCGTCAGTCCTTCGGTGAGGCTGATCGCCACCTCGGGGTGCGCGGCGCGGAAGGCGGCCAGGGCGCCGGGGACGAGGGCGGCGTTGGCGCTGTCGAAGGCGCCCACCCGTAGCCGGCCGGCGGTGAGTTCGGTGAGCGCGGCCAGGTCGCGCCGGGTGGTGCCGAGCCGTTCCAGCATCGCCTCGGCGTGCGGCAGCAGTGCGCGGCCGTGTTCGGTCAGCCGCACGCCGCGCGGCAGCCGGTCGAACAGCGGCGTTCCCAACTCCCCCTCCAGGGTGGCGATCTGCCGGGAGATCGCGGACTGGGTGAAGCCCAGCCGCTCGCCCGCGGCGGTGAAGGAGCCGAGGTGCGCGACGGTGCGGAAGACCTCCAGCCAAGCCATGTCCATTCCGCATGGATACCATGCGGGACATTCGCTTGTCGCCTGACTCCCGGATGCCTAGCGTGGCGGTCATGCAGAAGATCGCTTTTCTCGGGCTGGGCCGGATGGGCCTGCCGATGGCCCGCCGACTCGCCGCCGCCGGACACCCGTTGACCGTATGGAACCGCTCCCCAGGCCGCGCAGGCGGCCTCACCGAGGCCGCCACCCCGGCCGAGGCCGTCCGCGGCGCGGACGTCGTCGTCACCATGCTCTCCGACCCGGTGGCCGTCGCCGAGGTGGCCGGACGGTTCACCGAGCGGCTGGCGCCGGGCACCCTGTGGATCGAGATGTCCTCGATCGGCCCGCGGGCCACCGCCGGGCTGCGCGCCCGACTGCCGGACGGCGTCGCCCTGGTGGACGCCCCGGTGATCGGCAGCGTGGGCCCGGCGGCCACCGGCGAGCTGGTGGTCTTCGCGGGCGGCGAGGAGGCCGACCTGGACCGCGCCCGGCCCGTCCTGGAGCACCTGGGCCGGGTGCGGCACTGCGGCGGGCCCGGGTCGGGCGCGGCGCTGAAGGTGGTGGTGATCGGCGCGATCGTCGCGTGCGTCACCGCCCTCGGCGAAGTCCTCGCGGTGGCCGGGGAGTTGGGTGTCCCGCAGGAGCAGGCGCGGGAGGTGCTGGCGGCCGGGCCACTCGCGGGGGTGGTGGCCCGGGCGTTCAGCACGGAGTCGGACTTCCCCGTCCGCCTGGCCGCCAAGGACCTCGCCCTGGCGGGCGACGGCCCCGTCCTGTCGGCGGCCCGCGAGGTGCTGCTGGCGCACCCGTCGATCGCCGAGCAGGACCTGTCGGCGGTGCTGGGCGCCCTGCGGCGGGCGTAGGCCCTGGCGGCCGGGCCGCCCACGGGGGTGGCGGCCCGGCCGGCCCGTGGCGTCGTCGCGGACGTCGCGGACGGCACGCGCCGGGTCACCCTGACGGCCGCACCCCCGGGCACCGGGCTCCGCCGGCCCGTCAGCCGATGACCGCGTCCACCTCGACCTCCACCAGCCACCGCTCGTCGATGAAGCGCGTCACCTCCACGAAGGTGGTGACCGGCCGGATCTGCGCGAAGCGCTCGCCGTGGGCGCGCGCGGCCTCCCGCCACTGGCTCATGTCGGTGAGCATGATGCGGGTCCGTACGACGTCCGTGAGCGCGGCGCCCGCCTCCCGCAGGGCGGTCTCGGCGATGTCCAGGCACCGGATGGTCTGGGCGTGGACGTCGCCCTGCCCGACCGTCGTGCCGTCCTCCCCGATCGGCGCGGTGCCCGCGACCGCCACGTAGTTCCCCTTGCGCACGGCCCGGGAGAAGCCGATCCGCGGTTCGAGGGGTGAGCCGGAACTGACTGTCTGTCGATTGCTCTCCATCGCACCATGGTGCCGCACCGGGGGCGCCTGGGGCGGTGATCAAGTAGCGGGTCGGGTGAGGCCTTTGATCCGGACCGCCGAGGCATGCGGGCCAGGCCCACCGAGGCGGCGGCGGGATTCCCGCGTCATCACCCGCACAGACCGGAGACGGTGCGTAGGCGCTCGAATCCTCCTGGCATGGCCCCGAGGCATCCCGGCGGCCCACGACCGGCCGGTCCGCCCCCTCACCGATCCTCCAACGACGCCCCGCCCGACCGGAAGGGAAAGCACACGGCCCGGGAGAAGCCGATCCGCGGTTCGAGGGACGATCCGGAACCGACCCGCCTGTCGGAGCCCTCCATCCGACCGGGGTGCCGCACCCGGGTGTGCATGAAGTGGCGATCAGCCATCCGCCGCACCTGGCTGGACGCGCGATACCGCTACGGATCCTCGAACACGATGTCCAGGCTGTTGCTCGTGTTGCCCGCGGCGATCTCATCCTGCGCCTCGGCAGTGGAGAGCCAGACCTTTCCAGGCCCCTTGGCCAGCCCAGGGGGGCGCTTCGACGTCGCCAGGTTGCCGACATTCTTGCCTTCGGCATCCGTGATGACCGTCCTGCCGCCTTCGTCCGCGAGTATCGCCCAATGCACCGGTGCGAGATTCTCACCTTCGAAAGTGACCGGCCCCCCTTCCCGCACGTCCGGAGGGTCGACGTTGTCGATATGGGGAACCAGGTGCGGGACGTGGATCGTCACGCCTCCGGACGCGTAGGTCTCCGGAGGACAGTTCGGCCGGCTCTTGATGGCGAGCTGCACCCTGAGGCTGCTGGAGGAGGGCCCGCCGCCGACGCGGACGGTGACGTCGAGTTCGATCCGATCCCCGCTGTCGTAGACGTCGAGGCGGGCGTCCGCGCACATCAGGGTGGCGTTTCCCGGCGACCGCTCGCCCGGGAAATTCCCCGGTCGGCCTCCGTTCCGGCTGAACCCCACGACGTCTTCCTCGAACGTCAGCCCCGGACCGGCGGTGAGGACGAGGTCGGTGCTCGCGATCGACCTGCCCCGCCTGTTGACCACTTGGAACGAGGCGGTGACCACGTCACCGGGGTCGGCCGAGACGTCTACGGCCGTCACGTCCAGCCAGCCGCCGGTGCCTCCGGTCTCCACGCTGTTCACCAGCCCAGCACGGTCACCCAGGCCTCCCCGGCCGACGGATAGTTATTGACCTGGGGATCGAATGCCCATTCACACGCCACCAGGACCTCGCCCTTCTGGGCATCCTCGATGCTGGCATCCACCTTCACATGGATCCTTCCGATGTTCAGATACTGGCTGTCGGTGTAGTGCCCGGAATAACCGGACACGACGGCGACCACCCTGTTGACGCACTGCTCGAACGAAAACGTTTTCGTCAGGTACCTGATGGTCCCGTCGCCGGACTTCGGAAATTCGAAATGGAGCTGCTCGACCTGGATACCCGGCGCCACACTCACTCCGGTCACTTTTTCCCCTTCCCTGCCGCGTCCCGCCTCTTGCGCAGCTGCCGTTTGAATCCCCCTATCTTCAGAG
The DNA here is from genome assembly GCF_014596515.1 of Streptomyces sp. CBMA156. GTDB lineage: Bacteria > Actinomycetota > Actinomycetes > Streptomycetales > Streptomycetaceae > Kitasatospora. Next base: position 17,064 of record NZ_MSJQ01000220.1, on the reverse strand, counting down.
AACACCTGCTGATCCCTCGCCGCAACCCGACGAAACGCTCCGGATGCACAATCCGGTTACATGCCGTCCGAGATTGGCGGCCACCCTGGCACGCAGGCACCCGGTAGAGGGAACTCGTAACCCGCACGGGCCACCAGAACACACCGAATCCGCGCAGAAAAGGAGAGAAAGGAACCGGACCGGCTCTCGCACACGGAGGTTTGGAAGATGACCCAGAGCATCACAAGGCCCGGCACCGGACAGGACGTGGACGCCGCACTCGTCTCCAGCGTCGAACAGGCCCTGGCCATGGAGCGCCTGCACCGGATCGCCGACCCCGAGGAGCGCCTGGCCTTCCTCGACACGACGACCCTCCTGGCCGACGGCTACAACCTCGGCATCGCGAACAACGTGCTCCTGTTCAAGCTGCTGAAGAAGAACGTCTTCGACAAGGTGGTGCTGACCGAGGAGGACGCCAAGTACACGTCGACGCCCTACGGCACGCAGGACGTGCTCGACGTGGTCACCACGTTCCTGCGGTCCAGGTTCTCAGCCGGGATCGACCCGAAGTTCGACGTGTACGCGACCGCCGGCGGCTCCAGCGCCCTGGAGTGCCTGGCGTTCGGGCTGATCCACGGCGGGGTACTGAAGCCCGGGGACCGGGTCATGCTGCCGGCGCCGTTCTGGCCCGGCTTCCTGTGGTGTTTCGAGCAGCGGCCCGGGCTGCGGTGCGTGCCCGTACACCTCGACGGGGACGACCAGTTCACATTGTCGGTCGACGCCTTGTCGAAGGCGTACGACGCCTGCTCCGAACCCAAGCCCAAGCTCCTGGTCCTGACCAATCCACACAACCCGCTCGGCGTCAACTACGAAAAGAAACTGCTGAACGACATCTGTCAGTGGGCGCTGGGCAAGCAGATGCACATCGTCTCCGACGAGATCTACTCCTACTCGCAGAGCACCGGCACGGACGGCTTCAGCAGCGTCCTGTCGACAGACGCCTACGGCACCGACCCCGACCGCATCCACCTCGTCTACGGCCTGACCAAGGACTTCGGGCTGTCCGGCTTCCGGATCGGCTTCCTGGTCTCCAAGTCGAACGACGTCCGCAAGGTCATGCAGGGCGACGAGACGCTCAAGTCGCTGACGTGGTTCGGCCCGCTCGACTCCCTCAAGAGTGCCTACGTGCGCGAGCTGTTCCTCGCCGACAAGGGCTTCCCGGGCACACTCATGAAGGAGTACGCCACGCTCCTGAAGACCGCGTTCGACACGACCGCGAAGAAGCTCTCGGACGCGAACATCCCGTACGTGGGCCAGAAGGACAAGCTCCCCCGCAACGCCGCCCAGTTCTTCCTGCTCGACCTGAGGGCGTACCTGAACAAGACGTTCCCCCCGGACCTGGTGCCGATCAACCACGAGATCGACCAGCGCGAAGCCCTCCTGGGGGCATACCTGCTGAAGGACGCGAAGGTCGCCCTCCTGCCCGGAAGCGAGATGCGCTGCCCCAAGCCCGGGTACTTCCGGCTGTGCTACACCGCCGACACCACCGACAACGTCGTGAAGGCGATCGACAGCATCGCCGCCTCGCTCAAGAAGCTCAACTGACAACGGACGAACCGGGGGTGGACGTCCGCCGCCGACGGCGGACGTCCACCCCCGCACCGCTTCCACTACATCCCCCCCGTCTCGGCGATGACCAGGATCCGCGCCGAGGCCTGGAAGTTGTAGTCGGGCCCGGCATCCCGCGGGCGCAGCAGAAACGTCACCCGGACCGCGGCGGTGTTACCGGTCAGCTTCCCCACGGAGCACTCGACGTGCTCCTTTCCGTAGGGGGCTTCGCCGGGGTTGTAGGGGCCTCTCAGGAATTCGAGAGAGAAGGCCTGGATCGCGGCTTCGGCATTCTTGACGGGATGGCTGAAGGTGGCGGTCCCATTCCATGTCAGCGGCTCCGTGCTGCGGCCGTGCTCATACGGGACCGCCTCGACGACCGTGAATTCAATCCCCATATTCCCGCCCTCCAGAACCGACGCCCGTGCCCTCAGAGAGGAGTCTGCACGACCCGGACATCCGTGATGACCGCGCCACAGTCTCCCTGGACGTCCGAAATGAATTCAATTTTGTACGATCCCTGAAATTTCGGCTTGAAAGTATAGGGACCATTCTTGGTGAAATCTCCCTCCGCATCGTCGATTACTTTTTGAACCTGCCCACCGTTCGACCCCGGCCCTTTGAGGAGGACGTAAACCCCTTCGTCACCATTGTTGTCGAGCACGTGAACAACATACCTGAAAGGCGCTTTCCCCTTGCAGGCGTCGTGCCTGTTGGTCCCCGCATACCATGTGATACTCACGTCACATTCGGTCTCCGCCGTGAACTCCTGCCCAATGCCGCCCTTCGTGTCTCCGTTCAGATCGACGGCCTGGTGTCCGCCAGTTCCGAACTTCCTGTTGTACACGTCGACGTTTCCGCCCACCGGAAGATACCAGGGGCTGATCATGTAGGACTTGTCACTGCCGATTCGCTGCAGCTCGTCACCGGCGTCGGGAATGTCGAACTGACCGTTTTTGATCAGATTTCCCATCACGTTCTCCCATCACCTCCGGCCTCCACCGACGGAAACAGTGGAGGCCGGTTTCCACGAGGTCGAAATTTCGTCACCTTGTGGTGACCGTGATCCGGACCACCCCGTGCCCAAATGTCAGCCAAAGCATCCCTTTGATGACGAGGTCCACGTCAGGGGAATATTTGAGGCATTCCGCGCCGAGGTGCACCGTGGTGGAAAGTTTCACGTTCCCACCCTTGGGAAGATCGAGATGAAAACCTTCACAGGTGAGGACGGTGTCACTGAGCGAAAGATCGCCGGCGAAAGGCCCTCCGCCACCATCGGTGGTCACGACGCCGTCTGTGAACTTCAGGTCTCCGTCGTTATCGCTACCATTCAGCTGCGCCGTGAAGACCAGCGTCACCTCACCGACGTCCTGGTCGCTGGTGTTTTTGACATCGAAAGTGATGGTGATGTCATCACCGTAATGCCCGGTGGCCGGTTCACCCGTTACGGCCAGCCTTGTCCCCACCAAGGTATCCGTCATTTCCCTCACCCTCGTCCCGTTCTCGGCGCCACTGGGGGGCCCGAAGCAAGGGGACCGGCCCAGTCGGCCAATGGTTCGTGCACTTCCAGAGCACACCACCACACCCTAGACCGCAACCCGGAGCAGAATAACTACCTAGAGTGACCAAGGCTCGGCGGGCTCACGCCCCGAGGAACTCCGGCCCGTAGTTCCCTGCCTTGTTCTTCGGGTTCACCGTCGCGTAGAGCGGGGCGGCCAGCTTCTCCAGCCCCAGCATGGCCGTCACCGCGTCACTCAGCTTCTGCTGCCCGCCCTTGCCGGGCGTCCAGGCGTCCTGGAGGAGCTGAACGGTCTGCTGGTACGCGGTGTTGAACGCCGTCAGCTGTTTCTGAAGATCGGCGCTCACCTCGTACTGCGTCGGGTCCTTCGCGTACCCGCCCTGCGGGACCTCGGCCATCGGCCAGGCGTCGGGGAAGGATACGGGCAGGTCCGTGCTGTACTCCCAGCGCCCGGTGCCCTTCTTGATGAGCTCTCCGCCCGCCACGATCTGGGCGAACTTGTAGTAGTGGGCCAGTTCGTCCGGCTCGTCGGAGATGCCCGGCAGGTTGGCCGTGCCCTCCCCCTGGGCCTTGATCTCGGTGATCGCGCGCTCGATGTCGGCGAAGCCCTGGATCTCGTAGAGCCCGAGGCCGGAGTCGTTCAGCTGGTTGTCCAGCTTCAGCACCGGGCTGTAGCGCCTCAGCTTCTGCAGGAGCTTGTCGTAGAAGGCTCCGATGGTGACGGGGGTCCCGGTCGTGAGCGGCGGCAGGGACGGGATCTCCGGGGACTCGATGACCATGTAGGTCTTCTGGACATAGTCCTTGGTCAGCCCCTGGAGATGGACGGTCAGGCCGGATTCGACCCCGGCGGGAAGACTCGTGGGGTACACCGGGGGGCTGATGACGGGCGTCCCTCCGACGGCGGTGAGCATGTTGCAGGCCAGCCCCATGTGGAGCATCTCCTCCCTGACGACGCTCCTGATCAGCTGGTACGCCTCGGAATTCTTGCCGCTGTCCTTGATGGACCACAGGCCGCAGAGGTAGGTCGGGATGGTGGCGAACTCCACTTCGATCGCCAGCTGGAGCTGCTGCTGGATCGCCTTCACCGGGTCCACCGGATCGTCGTACAGCACGGCGTCGGCGATCCGCGCCCTGAGCGACGTCCCGGCATCAGCCGTCACAGTGGTGGTACTCATCCCATCCTCCGGTGTGGTCGGTTCCTCGGCGACGGGCCCATCGGCCCGCGCGGGTATCCGTTCGATCGTCGGCCGACCGGCGACCGCCCACCAGCCCGGGCGGGCTGCCCGGGTCAACGGACCGGGCCGTTGCAGTGGTGTTCGGCGGCCGGGGTTACCCGCGTGACGGACCGCGGGCATGCGTGCGGGGCGGCCGGGACCGAGCCGGCCGCGAAGCCCCCGTGTGCGAGCGCCCCCGGCGCCGTCACCCGGACGACGGAAGGACAACCCCTTCGATGACCACGGACACCACGACGGCCGACGCGCCGGCCGACGATGTCGCCACCCGCCGGGAGGAGGCCCGCACCCGGATCCTCGACCAACTCCTGGGCCACGACGGACAGTCCCCGCTGAACCCGGAAGGCCTCCGCGTGGCCGACCCGACCTTCACCGGCCACGGCTGCCCGCTGCGCCTGGACCTGACCGACGGCGCCCGCCCCACCGGACCGAACACCCCGATCGCGTTCCGGGACACGGTCGTGGAGACCGGCACGTACGAGTGGCTGTTCCCCGACCTGACGGCGTACGCACCCAGCGACGACCTGATCGAGGAACTCGGCGCACCCGGCGGCCCGATGGACCTCAACCCCCCGACCCCGCCCAAGAAGTGCGCCGAGCTCGGCGAGAAGGTCGACGACAAGTACCTGGCGAAGCCGGTCGGTTCACCGACAGGCCCCGCCGACGCCGGCATTCCGGCGGGCTACACCTATCTCGGCCAGTTCCTCGACCACAACATCACGTTCCAGGCCGACGTGACCTTCGACAGCAACACCATCGGGGACACGACGAACTTCCGCAGCGCCAGGGTCGACCTCTCCCACGTCTACGGACTCGGTCCCAAGACCCAGTCGTTCGCGTTCTACGACAACCTCGACGTCGGCAAGTTCTGGATCGACCCGAACCGCGACTACGACGTGCCCCGCAACCCCCAGGGCGTCCCGGTCATCGCGGACCCGCGCAACGACAACACCATCATCTCGATCCAGATCCACCACGCCTTCATGCTGTTCCACAACGCCGTGGTCGACATGCTGAAGGGCTCGGTCCCGGACGTCGCCCTCTTCGACACGGCCAAGCAGCAGGTCGTCTGGCACTACCAGTGGATGATCCTCAACGACTGGCTCCCGAGGATCGTGAAGGACACGGTGTACGCGAAGGTCAAGGCGGCGGCCGAAACCCCGGGCACACCCTTCCTCCTCTTCAACCCCCCGCAGGACACGCCGGTCGCCCTGCCCCTGGAGTTCACGACCGCCGCCTACCGGCTGCACTCGCTGCCGGTCGAGGAGTACCGCCTGAACCACACCACGGCCGGCCACCTCTTCAACTTCCGTCGGCCGTTCTCCCCACTGCGCACCGAACAGGTCATCGACTGGCACCAGTTCTTCGTGATCCCGCCGGAGGCCGGCCAGTCACAGGTCGAACCCCAGTACGCGAAGAGGTTCGACCGGAAGATCATCCACGCCTTCCTCCAGATGCCGCCGCCCATCGACAGCCCCCTTACGTGGCTGGAGGACTCCACGGAGAAGGAAGGGCTCCCGGACGGAAACCCGTACAAGGACCAGCCCTACTCGCCACTGCTCTCCATCGCCATCCGGAACCTGCGCCGCGCGAACTCCTTCGTCCGCAAGGACAAAACCAAGGGGCTGCCCTCCGGGGAGGACCTCGCCAAGGAGGTGTACGCGAAGTACAACGCGGGCCATGACCCCTACACGCCGAAGGACTTCGGGCTGCCCAACGGGTTCGACCACGTGCCGCCCTGGTACTACGTCCTGGGCGAGGGCGCGCTCGAAGAGAAGTCGGACGTGGGCGGCCTCAAACTCGGCACCATGGGCAGCGCCATCGTCGGCGAGGTGATCGCCGCGCTGATCAAGGCCGACCCGGACTCGTACCTCACCTACAACAGCAAGCATTCGGCCAACCCGTGGAAGCCGACCTTCGGCGCCACGAAGGACACCTTCTACATGTCGGACCTCGTACGCATCGCCGGACTCGTCTGACGACGGGCCGGCCGGCTCGGGGCCGAACCACCCGCCCCCGGGCCCGCCGGCCCCCGGCACCGCCACCCGTAGTGCACTAGTGCACCCGCCGGACCGCCGGCCTGCGCGAACGCCCTCCGCCCACCGTCCGACCTGCCCCGCGACACCCCGCCGCACTAGTGCACCACTTTCAAATACCCCCAGAACAGGGCTTGTTGGGGCCCATGCGTACGCCGTACATTCCTCGGCATGGACCAGCACACCACCGCCACCACCGACGTCCTCGTCTCCGGCGCCGGCATCGCCGGGCCCGCCCTCGCCTACTGGCTGCGCCGCCACGGCTTCACCCCCACCGTCGTCGAACGCGCCCCCGGCCCGCGCCCCGGCGGGCAGGCCGTCGACCTGCGCGGCGCCGGACGCACCGTCATCGAACGGATGGGCCTGATGGAACGGGCCCGCGCGCTGTGCGTCGAACAGCACGGCCTGGCCCTGGTCGACCGGCGCGGCCGGGCCACCGCCCGGATACCCGTCGACCTGTTCGGCGGCGAGGGCATCGTCTCCGAGATCGAGATCCTCCGCGGCGACCTCGCCGACCTGCTGCGCGAGGCCACCGACGGCGTCGAGTACCTCTGGGACGACACCGTCACCGCGCTCGACCAGGACGCCGACGGCGTCACCGTCACCTTCGAGAACGCCCCCGCCCGGCGCTTCGCCCTGGTCGTCGGCGCCGACGGGCTGCACTCCGCCGTGCGCCGCCTCGCCTTCCCCGCCGACGGCTCCCACTACCGCCCCCTCGGCGGCTACCACGCCTGGTTCACCGTCCACGACCCCGCGCTCGCCCGGACCCTGGACGGCTGGTTCCAGATGTACAACGCCCCCGGCGGCCTGGTCGCGGCCGCCCGCCCCGGCCGGCTGCCCGGCGAGGTCAAGGCCTCCCTGGGCGTGCGCTGCGCACCCCTGCCCTACGACCGCCGCGACACCGCCGCCCAGCAGCGCCTGCTCGCCGACCGCTTCGCCGGCGCCGGCTGGGAGAGCGACCGGCTGCTCGCCGGGATGCGCACCGCCGAGGACTTCGCCTTCGACTCCTTCGGCCAGATCCACCTCGACCGCTACAGCCGCGGCCGCATCGCCCTGCTCGGCGACGCCGGCTACAGCCCCAGCCCGCTCACCGGCCTCGGCACCAGTCTCGCGCTGGTCGGCGCCTACCTGCTGGCCGGTGAACTCGCCGCCGCAGCGGGCGACTTCCGCACCGCCTTCACCCGCTACGAGGAACTGATGCGCCCCTACGTGGCCCGCGCCCAGGAGCTGCCGCCCGGCGGCCTGAACGGCTACGCCCCCGGCAGCGCCCTGACGATCCGCCTGCGCGCCGCCTCCATGCGCTGGATGGGCCGCTGGCCGCTGCGCCCCCTGATGGCCGCCCAGTTCGCCAAGGCCGGCGACATCGCCCTGCCCGACTACCCGCTGCCCGTCCGGTCCGCCTGAACACGCACCCGGGCCGGAGCGTCGGAGGGCCTGCCGCCGGACCGGCACGTAGGCTCACGGGCCATGGCATGCCGCATCAGCGAACTGGTCATCGACGCCGCCGACCCCGAGCGGCTCGCCGTGTTCTGGAGCGAGGTCCTGGGCTACGTCGAGCTCAGCCGGGAGGGCGACGGCAGCATCGAGATCGGTCCGCCCGGCACCGGCTTCGGCGGCCCGCAGCCCACCCTGGTCTTCGGCCCCACCAGCGACCCGCGGCCCGCCAAACTCCGGCTGCACATCGACGTCAACGCCACCGACCGCAACCAGGACGCCGAACTGGAACGGCTGCTCGCGCTCGGCGCCAGGCCCGTCGACATCGGCCAGAGCGGCGCCGAGAACTGGCGCGTCCTGGCCGACCCCGAGGGCAACGAGTTCTGCCTCCTGCACGCCCGCATCCGGCCCGCCTGACGGCCGGCACCCGACGCCCGGCCACGGGCTGCGGGCCACGGGCTGCTTCGTGCGCGTCAGATCGGCAGGTCCCACCCGGGGCCGTCCTCGGCACCGATCCACACCCGCTGACCTGCTGCCGCGACCGTGATCCCGAACCGCTCCTGGTGTGGCTCGTCGGCGGCCTGCCAGCGCTGCACGGCCCGTTCCACCCGGTCCCACAGGCGGACGGGACCGCGCTGGACCCCGCACGGTCGGAGAGACCGCACAGGGCATGGTGGTACCTGGGGCCTACCGGGAAGCAGCCCGAACAGCCGGGGTCAGTTCCATTCGATCCGCTGGCCCTCGGTGCTGACGGCCATCCGCAGCCGCTCGCCCGTGGGCTCACCCGCGACGCGCCATCGGGTGATCAGCTCGGCCACCGCGTCCCAGAGCCGGACCGGTCCGCCCTGGCGGACCAGCCAGCGGCCCCCGTCCTCGAACACCACGGCCCATGACCCGCCGTCCACGTCCACCAAGACGTGCTCGGTGCGTCCGTTCCGGGGCATGGCGAAGTACTGCGCCGTGGGCGCGGCGAACTGCGCCACGAACCGAGCCGCCCACCGGTCGAGTACGTCAGCGCCGATCTCCGCCGGACGGGCCTCGCCCTGGTCGAGCGCGGGCAGCATGCCGAGGGGCGGAGGCATGTGCGGGCGGGCGAGCATGAACGACACACCGCCGCCGAGTACCCAACCGGTCGCCGTCCCGTCCTCGGCGACCGTGAGCCGGACCAACTCGGAGGCGTTCATCCAGCCGCCCACGGTCACCAGGATTTCGCCGCCCGGTCGGGTCTGCGTGATCCACTCGGCCGGAACGGTCCGAACCCCGCACGTGGCGATGATCCGGTCGTACGGCGCCCCCTTGGCGTGCCCCGCGAGCCCGTCACCGGCCACCAGTTCGGGCCAGTAGTCGAGTCCGCCCAGCGCCACGGATGCCCGAGCCGACACGTCGGCGTCCACCTCGATCGACGTCACCTGATCGTCGCCAAGGACGTGCGTCAGCAGGGCAGTCGAGTATCCGGTGCCGGTGCCGACCTCCAGCACGGACATGCCGGGCCGCACCCGCAGGTCGTCGAGCATCCGGACCACCAGACCGGGCAGCGTCGAAGACGACGTGGGCACCTGCGCCAACCGGCCCTCGACCTGGCGGGGCACCACGCAGCCGGCGAGCTGAGTCACCAACGTGTCGTCCTCGTACACGCGGCCGATCAGCTCGGGTGACTCCTCCAACGACACGGGCCGGTACCACCCGTCGCCGTCGTACTCGAACCAGCCGTCCCGCAGGAACACCTCACGCGGGACAGCCAGCACCGCCGCTTCCCACTCGGCGGTACGGATCACCCCCGCTTCCTTGAGCTGTGCGGCCAGTACCGCCCGCAGTTCTTCGGACTCGTTCACCCGGCTACTCCGTTCTCCAGAAGATCCGCGATAGCGGACGTGATCGGCAGCCCCGCCGCGTGCTCCAGCCACGCCCATTGACCGTTCGGGTTGCACTCCAGGAACCACCATTCACCCTCGGCGGTCACGGCGAAGTCGAACGCCCCGAAGCGCAGGCCGAACTCACCGAGGAACCGCAGCAGAGCAGCCCGGACCGACTGGGGGCATTCCACGGGTTCGTAACTCAGGTTCTGGTACTCGCTGCGCCAGTCGAGCACCCCGGGAGGGGCGGTGATCAGCGCGCAGAACACCTGTTTCCCGACGACCACGGCGCGCACGTCGCCGGACTTCGGCACCTGCGCCTGAAACAGATGAGCGCAGTTGCCCACCGCGTCAGTGATCTCCCCCGGCTCGACCGGGGCCGCCCAAATACCGGCGGGCTCGCCGTCCACGTGGTAGGCCCCAGCGTGCAAGGGCTTGTAGATCGCGGGTTGCGCAGTGGCGAACAGCTTTGCTCCGGCGGGGCTGTTGGTGATCAGCGTTGCCGGAACCGGCAGTCCGAGCCCAGAGGCGACGGCGAGTTGAGCGGGCTTGTACTCGGCACGGGCGATGGCCTGCGGGTGGCTCAGGTAGAGGCACCCCGGAAGCGCGCCGAGTACGCCGTTGAGCCCCCGGCGGTTCTCCTGCGCGGCGAACCGGCCGGCCTGGTGGTCACTCTCCGGCGTGTACGGATTCGGCCGCCGATGGTAGAGCGCGCGGACGCCGGAGAGATCGGCAGTGCGCCTGCCCACCGTGAGACTCCCCGACCATCCGTCAGCCGTGATCGAAGCGGCCAGCGTGGCGCGGGTCGGGAAGTCGCATCCGGGATCGAACCGGAGGACGGGCACCCGGCGCCGGTTCAACTCCGCTATGACCAGATCGGCGGTCGGGTCCTCGGCTTCGGTGGAAACCAGCACCGGGCGTCCGTCCATGGTGTTACCCCCTAGTCCTTCGTCGCGTCGTGGCCGGAGTCGCCGTCCACCTTGCCGTCCTTGCCCACCTGGGTGGGCGGGTAGGTGTTCACCGAGGTGCCGTGCTTGCCCAGTTCGGCGGGGGTCATGGTGCCGTCCTCGCCGAACCACAGACCGGTCTGCGTCGCGGGGTCCAGCCCCGCGTACTGCCACTGCGACGGCTCACCGTTGCGCAGCGGCACCATACGTCCCATGCCCCACGGGGCAACGGGAACGAGTTCGGAAACGGTGCTCAACTCTCCTCCTACATCTCGGTGTTACTCGGATCTGCGAAGGACCCGCCTGCCCGCTCCAGCCTGTTGCCGGACGGGAACAGGCAATGTGGGGTTGTACGCCGCCCTGGACGGAACCAGGGCGGCCAGGCCGAGGGCGACGACGACCGCCAGGGCGCCGGTCACGGCTGCTTCGTGCCGCATCGCAATCCCTCCGATCACTGCCGGACGTCGTGTGAGGCACCAGTTCAGAGCCAAAGGCCCCGCGCGAACAGAGCAGGGATGACGCACTCTTGTGGCATCCATGTCTCATAGCCTCCGCATCGTGTGCTCTGACCTGCTAGAACGGTTGATCAGAGACAGGGAGGCGGCATGACAGCTCGGCGCGGGGCCTTTGTTGAGAGGCGAAAGGCTCTTGGGTTCACTCAGGAATCCTTGGCCCAGAGTGCGGGCGTTGACCGTTCTACTGTGGCGAGATGGGAAAGCGGAAAAGTTGACCCGCAGGAGTGGCAGCGCCCTACCCTTGCCAAGGTTCTGCGGGTGACGCTGACCGATCTTGACGCACTTCTGTACGGGCCGGGAAGCAAGAGCAGGAGCACTCGCAAGCCGTGCAGGTTCCCGCCATGTCGCCTGTCTACGACGATGAAATCGAGGCATTGGAGCTTGCGCGCAGGGTATCGGCCAGCGACATCGGAAGAGATACGCTTGAACGCCTCGAACTGACTTTCCACGATCTGGCCGTCAAGTACCCGACCGCAGCCCCGCAGGATCTATTGGACCAGGTGCGAAAATACTCGTCGTACGTGACCGGTCTGATGGATGCGAAGAAAACCCTTGAAGAACATCGGAAACTACTGGTCATAGGAGGATGGTTTTCACTTCTCGGCGCCACTCTGCATATTGATCTGGACCAGCAGGATGCCGCAACGGCAAGGCTGCGGACGGCAATGACCCTGGCGCAGCACGCCGGGCATTCAGAAATTCAGGCATGGTGCTTTGAGACCGATGCATGGCGAGTGCTGACCGATGGTCACTACTCCCGCGCCGCGGAACTCAGCGCCACAGCGCAGCAGCTGGCGCCCGCTGGGAGTTCCGTCGAAATTCAGTCCCTCGCCCAGCAGGGGCGAGCATTCGCACGACTTGGATATTCGAATGAAACATATTCGGCAATAGATCGAGTGCAAGTTCTTTCTTCCGCACTCGGCACGCCAGATCGGCCAGAACATCATTTCCAGTACGACCCCGCGAAATCTATTGCATACGCCGCAACCACTCTGGCGTGGCTCGGAGATCCGGCGGCAGAAACCTATGCAAGAGAGGTCATCTCGCGTCTTTCTCCGTCGAATGACCCGACTGAATGGCCTCGCCGGGTGGCTTCGGCGAATATTGACCTCGCGCTTTCCCTGGTGACTACCAACCGCCTTGATGAGGCATGTCATGCGGCACAGCGCGCAATGCTCTCGGGCCGAGTCGCCCCGTCGAACCACTGGCGCGCTCTGGAAGTGGTAAAGGCCGTGGAAATTGGCAAGATTTCCGACGCGCGCGACCTTCGGGAAGTCTATGAAGAAATGAGGCTCCAGATAGGGCCTGCCGACTGATCGGAAAAATGGCGAATGACCCCACTCCGAACCCTGGTGGGACATCGGAGTGGGGCCGTTACGGTCCGCCGAAATGGCTTGATGAGCCATGCGAGACCTTGCGGTTTGCGCGTGCCCGGTTGGCGAGGGCGTACATGTGGCCCATGGACCGAATCGCGCGGTCGAAGCGCCAGGAAAACGGCCGGCACCCGACGCCCGGCCACGGGGCTGCGTGCTGCGGGGCTACTTCGTGCGCGGCTGGTTGAAGCGCAGCATGTTGCCCGACGGGTCGCGGAAGGCGCAGTCGCGCACCCCGTAGGGCTGGTCCATCGGCTCCTGGAGGACCTCAGCACCGGCCGCGCGCAGCCGCTCGAAGGTGGAGTCGCAGTCGTCGGTACGGAAGATCACGCCGCGCAGCAGGCCCTTGGCGAGGAGTTCGGCGGCGGCCCGGCGGTCGGCCTCGGAGGCGTGCGGGTCGGCCAGCGGGGGCTCCAGGACGATCTCGACGCCGGGCTGGTCGGGCGAACCGACGGTCACCCAGCGCATGCCCTCGAAGCCGACGTCGTTGCGCACCTCGAAGCCGAGGACGTCGCGGTAGAAGGCGAGCGCCCGGTCGTGGTCGTCGACGGCGATGAAGCACTGCGCGAGTTCGATGCTCATGGCCGTCACGCTACGGGAGCACCGGGGCCACCGGCACCCTCCGTCCCCTTGGCCTCCTTGGCCTCCGTGCGCCGCGCCGGGCGGGTGCGGATCTTGGCGATGCAGGCCGGGATCGCCGCGCCCTCCTCGTGGTCGCGGGCCCGGTAGGTGCTCGGGCTCTCCCCCACCAGCTCGGTGAACCGGGTGCTGAAGGAGCCCAGCGAGGTACAGCCCACCGCCATGCACACCTCGGTCACGCTCAGGTCCCCGCGGCGCAGCAGTGCCTTGGCGCGCTCGATCCGGCGGGTCATGAGGTAGCTGTACGGAGTCTCGCCGTAGGCGGTGCGGAAGCTGCGCGAGAAGTGGCCGGAGGACATCAGCGCGGTGCGGGCCAGCGCGGGGACGTCCAGCGGCTGGTCGTACTCGCGGTCCATCCGGTCCCTGGCCCGGCGCAGCCGCACGAGGTCGTCGAGCGGCAGCCGGGAGGACGGGGCGGAGGAGGGAGAGGGAGAGGACGAGGGCGGCACACCGGCCACCGTACCCAGTGCCTCCGACAGTCGCCGTCCCCCGCCCGGCGCAGCCCGCTCGCGTCCGCCCCGCCGGGCCGACCACCCTGGAGGGACGGCCGGACGGCGGAGAGGGCGACGGGTTGGACCGCGACGATCAGCAGCCCGATTCCCCGCGTGCGCCCGGCAACGGGGCGGTGGCCCTCGGTGTGCTGGCCGCGACCGCCGCCGTGCTGCTCGTCCAGGCGGCCAGCGGTACCAGCTCCCGGCTGGCGCTGCTGCTGGTGTTCCTGCCCGCGCTGCTGGCGGGTCTGGGCACCGTCGCCCAGACGGTGGCCGTCTCCGCGTGGGTGACCGCCGTGGTGGCGGTCCACTCGGTGCTGTTCCCGCCCGGTGACCTGACGGCCCGCCTCGGCACCCTGCTGGGCGTGATCGCCGCCGAGGGCGCGGTGATCGGTCTGTGCGCGCGGCGGGTGCGCCGGGAGCGGCAGCTGTCCCGGATGCGGCAGAGCGCCGTCGCCCTCCAGCGCCAGCTGCTGCGCCCGCTGCCGGTGACCACCTCCGACGTGCGTCTGGACGGGCTGTACCGGCCGGTGGAGCAGGACGCGCTGGTCGGCGGTGACCTGTACGACATCGCCGCCACCCCGCACGGCACCCGGGTGCTGGTCGGTGACGTCCAGGGCAAGGGCCTGCCCGCGATCGGGACGGGCTTCGCGGTGCTGAGCGCCTTCCGGGAGGCGGCGTTCCGCGAGGCGCGGCTGCCCGCCGTCGCCGACGCGCTGGAGGCGGCGGTGGAGCGGCACAACGCGTACGCGGTGCAGAGCGGCGAGCAGGAGCGTTTCGTCACCGCCACCGTGCTGGACGTCCGCAGCGGGGACGGGGGCGGTGTCGAGGTGCGGGCCGTCAACTGCGGGCACCTCGCCCCCTATCTGCTGCGCCCCGGCGGCCGGGTGGAGTCCGTCGTGCTGGACGCCGGGGTCCCGCTGGGCCTCGCCTCGCTGGCCGGCGGCGTGCGGCGCCCGGTACGGCGCTTCGCGCTGCCCGGGGACGGGGTGCTGGTGCTGCTGACCGACGGGGTCACCGAGGCGCAGGACGCCTCGGGGGCGTTCTACCCGGTCGAGCGGGGTCTGGCGGAGCTGGCCGGCGTTCCCGCCGACGCCCTGCCCGAGGCCCTGGACCGGCGGGCGCGCCTGTGGAGCGGGGGCCGCAGCCGCGACGACGTCACCGTCCTCGCCCTGCGCCGGGCACCGTAGACGGCAGGCGCCGGGCACCGTAGGGGGGTCTCGGCCGCCCGTCCGCCCTGTGACCCCCGGCTGCGGGCTCGACCTGCGGCGATCTAGGGTGCTGGCATGATCCCCACACCGATATCCGCTTCCGAGCCCGACTCGGAGTCCGACGCTGCGTCCGGCCTGACGGACGGCCCGACGGACGACTTCCTGACCGACCCCGCCCAGGCGCTGCGGGTGATGATGGAGGGCAACGCCCGGTTCGTCTCGGGCAACCCCGAGCACCCCAACCAGGACGCCGGGCGCCGCACGGCGCTCGCCCCGGCGCAGCGGCCCTTCGCGGTGCTGTTCGGCTGTTCGGACTCCCGGCTGGCCGCCGAGATCATCTTCGACCAGGGCCTCGGCGACCTGTTCGTGGTGCGCACCGCCGGGCACGTCACCGGGGCGGAGGCGCTGGGCAGCATCGAGTACGGGGTGAGCGTGCTGGACTGCCCGCTGGTGGTGGTGCTGGGGCACGACTCGTGCGGTGCGGTGGCGGCGGCGCTGGACTCCCTGGAGCAGGGGCGGATGCCGAGCGGTTTCGTCCGGGACGTGGTGGAGCGGGTGACCCCGAGCGTGCTGTCCGCGAAGGCGGCGGGCATCGAGGACCGGGACGCGATCGTGGACGTGCACATCCGCCAGACCGTGGACCTGCTGGTGGAGCGCTCGCAGGCGCTGGCCGCCCGGGTCGCCGAGGGGAAGGTGGCCGTGGTGGGGCTGTCCTACCGGCTGCTCGACGGCCGGGCGCGGCTGGTCTCGGCCCACGGTCCGGTGGGCTGACAGCGGGTTCTCCCGTCCGTCCTCGGGGAGCGGCTGCCCTTCCCGAGGACGGCGGGTGCGGTACGGGAGGTGCGGCGCTCAGGGCGCGATGGTCTCCCCGCAGGAGTCGCACACCCGTGTCGCGGGCAGCTGGAGGAAGCAGGTCGGACAGATCGCCGGCGGCCGCGGCACGGCGGTGGCGGCGGCCTTGCGCTCGACCGTGGCGCGCAGGCGCGGGGCGAGGGCGGGTGTGCCGCCGTCGGCGGGCAGGTCGGCGCCGAAGTGCCGGTAGCAGGCCAGGCGGGCGGCGGCGGCGTGCTGCTCGCGGTCCATCTCCTCGGCCACCGGCGGCTGTCCGGCGACCGCCAGCACCTCCTGGTAGCCCGGGCCGACCCTGCCGTCCGTGGCGTGCACCACCAGGGCCGTCAGCGGCGGGTCGCCGCGCCGGTGTGCCTCGCGGATCACCAGGGCCAGCACCTTGCCGATCCAGTGCCGCTGGTTGACCCGGGTGCGTACCCCGGAGGCCTCCTGGACCGCCTCGGCCAGGTCCGGGTAGCTGATCACCGCGTGGTAGTGGCGTGCCACCGCCACCAGTGCGGGGTAGGCCGCCCTGGTCCACACGATGTGCGCCTGGGCGGCGCTGACCGCCGCGCCGTCCGACGCCCGCCAGTAGCTGTGCTGCTGCTCAGTCATCCGCCCGCCCCTTGTCCGTCTTGTCCGTGTCTGTCCTCCGCAGGCCCCCACCGGGAGCGAGGCTACCCCGGGCGTGGACGGCACCTTCGGGCGGGGGTTCGGCTCGGGCAGGGCTTGACTTCAAGTGCTGTTGAAGTCGTGGAATGGGTGCCGACCGCAGCCGTACGGGCATCCGCGGTCGATGCCCCGCCCGTACGGCACCCGTACCGGGGCCGGGGCCGCCGCCTTCCTGATCGTGCCGACGGCGGCCCCGGCTCCGGGGCACCCTCACCACTGGCCGGGCACCAGGCGTTTGCGGCCGCGCGCGTACACGCCGTAGCGCTCGCCCACCGCCCGCAGCAGGGCCCGCTCCTCCACCCGGATCCGGCGCACCGCACCCGCAGGTCCCGCGCACCTCAACGGTACGAGCGGGTGCGCCACGGCGGGCAGCGGTCACGCCCTCCGGGGCGGATGTGAGCCAGAACGCGGTTGCGGCTCAACGGCTCAACGGCTCAACGGCTCAACGGCTCAACGGCTCAACGGCTCAACGGCTCAACAGTGATCATCGGGTGGAAGTGGGCGATCTCGGGCGGCTCGCCGACGGGCGTGCCGTCGGCCTCGATCCACGCGTGGGCGCGGAACGGGGCGGTCCGCACGCCCGTGCGCCAGGTCGGCCAGGAGCCCCGGGTGCGGCACAACAGCGCTGCGGCGATGGAGCGTTGGAGGCAGCCCTGGCCGGCGCAGCGCATGCTGAGCGCGACCACGGCCTGCCGGGCGGCCAGCGCCTCGGCGTGGCCGGCGGGCC